>CAYORP010000268.1:0-2993 GCA_964406415.1 uncultured bacterium | reverse complement strand
CTAAATTGTTTTGCAAGAACCTCGGCCGGGGGCCCCCGGAAAGCCTTGAGAATAACTTCTTTTGAACCATAACCGGTCTGGATGATAATTCCGATATCGGAATTTATCTTTCGTATCTTCTCCAATACCTGAATTCCATTCATCCCGGGCATATTGACATCCAGAATAACAAGGTCTATCTGGTTGGGTTTCCCTAATATTCCCAACGCCTCTTCTCCGCTTCCTGCCTCAATAATATCGTATTCTTCAAAGTACGTCCTGAACTCACTCCTGAATGCGGCGTGGTCATCCACCAGAAGTATCCGACCGGGAATGGAAAACTCCAGCCCTTTGATGCGAACCTTCGCATTTTTCCCGCAATACTTTTTTTGTTTCATCTATACTCCAATACAGCCATATAGTTGTTTGTATCTTCCTCAATAAAAGAAACACGATGGCCTAATGGTTTGGCTCCATCAAATTGTTAAAATAATTATACCAAAGGCAATAATTAAGTGTCAAGATTGATGGTGATTGCTAAGAATGGTAATTTGCGGCTGTTATTTCTCTTCCCTTATTCTTTCTTTGATGTATTCTCGAAGAAACATCGCATTGATTCTGCCTATTCAGTAATGTCTTACCATCTATCACGGAAAAGGGTAGATGAGGGGAAGAGAAAAAAGTGATGGGTGGAAGTAGACACCTTAAGGAAGAGGGTGGTTTTGACGTCAGCGGAGAAATTACTTTCTTCCTGTATCATAGGTGTCCATAATTTCGGGGTAACTGCATTTTGGGCAAAAATTGTTTTGTGTTAGTGTGACCAAAGTGTGACAGGGTTCGTTCTCTATTCTGAAGGGATAACCGGCAGAATAAGATGGGTGGGATATTTTTTGTCCATATAGATTTTGTTTGTGGCAACGAGGGTGTCAGTATATTCAGGTTTGAACCCCTCAACGCTCGCTTCACCGAACCATCTGGAGAGGATGGACCTTGTTGCTGTATGCGCACCATACGCCTCTCCTGTATTCGGATTGATGTCCCACCTGTCAAAGTTACTGCTTGATACCGCCATTCGCAGTTTGTGTCCTTTTGCCAGTACAATCGCAATATACCCGAGGTCTATGTCAAATTCGTAGACTTCCCCTGCAGATAAAAACTCTTCTTTCAGGTAACTGTTGCGGAATCTTGCTTTAACCATACCGTCAAGGATAAACATAGACCTGCCATCCGGATAAACATCCGTGATTTTAACGGTAAAATCCGTGTCTTTCCTGTCGGATGAGGCCCAGACCTTTGCCTTTACCTGTCCGACAATCTTCAAGGGGGTTTCAAGCACAGGTGTTGTAAAGATGAGCACATCTTCACGCCCTTCTGTCTCCCTCTGGTCATAGGGTCCCTTTACGGGGAGTCTTATATGCGTTCTTCCTACGGTCAGCACAGGATTTTCAGGGTCAAACCTGTACTGGATGGAGCCGCCGTTTCCTGCAGGAGGATTCAATCTTAAGATATGGTCAGTGTGGAGATAATAAAGGGTTGGGACAGACTTCGGCGGGAATCTGTCGTCCTCCACCCATACGTTGCCGGGAGCCTTCGGGTCATCCACATCCCCCATAAGATAGTACCTGACAGCAGGACGGTCCATAATGCCGGTATCCTTCCCCTTAAGGTAATAGTCAAACCATGGGAGCCAGAACCCTTTTTCCCAGTCCAGTTTTGTATTTGCGGGGTACGCCAGGCCGCCCGGAAGTTGCAGCGGTCTTCCGGGGTTCTCTTCCTGTAAGACACCGTGTCCCCATGGTCCGATAAACAATTTTTGTTTTCCTTTTGCTCCCGCACCGCCATAAGACTGAAGTGCGTTAAACATCTCCACAGCACCCTCTTTATAGAAGTCATACCAGCCTGCACTGTGGAGCATCGGGATGTTAAATCCGGCAAGGCGCGGCATATCGCGCCTGCGGATTCGTGTATTCAGCAAGGACCTTATCCTTGATGTTATTGGACCGCGCAGTATGGTCTCCATATCCGCTTTCCTGAAGACAGTCGGATATAATGAGTCTGTGTAGTAGTTGCCCGGAGCCTGAGAGGGGATGGCACAAAAAAGGTGAGGAGGATTGGTAACCGCAGCTTCGTATTGGGCAGCGCCGAGGTGAGAAAAGCCCATCATCCCGACCTTCCCGCTGCACCACGGCTGTTTTGCGAGCCACTCCACAGTATCGTACCCGTCATACTGAGCCGAGCCCCTGCCTGCATCCTTTGAACCGTAGAATCCGCGCATATCCTGAACAGCAAACGCGTAACCGTTGTTGATAAAACAGTCTCTCCACCTGTCAACATTTTTGTTGGAAAGGCTTTTATCATACGGGGTGCGGACAAGTATCAGAGGTATCCCGCCGGGATATTTTCCTGTTGAATAGTCGGCAGGCATATACAGGTCTGTTGCCAGACGGGCATTATCACGCATTTCAATTGTGAATGTCTGCTTACCGGGTGTTACCGGTGTGGCTTTTTTATCCTTATCCTCAACAGGGAAAGTTTTTACAACAGGAACGGTTTTTTCAACCGGTGAGACCATAACTGTCCCGGACGTTTTTTCAATGGCAGTGTCTCTCAAAATCTGGATTACCTCCCTGATAATCTCCGTCTTTCCTCCGTAGATTTTTGCGGACTCAACTATATCCTCCACCGCCAGCAGATAGTCAGCCAGTTCCCTTGCCGTAAAGGGTTCGGGCACGTGGCGGGTCAGGGGTATGACCTGCACGAAAACCCTTATGTCAGGGTTTCCCTGTTTCAAACGGTCAATGATTTTTTTCAGGGATTCGCGATACTGCTGCGGTGTGGCCTTCTGCTGCTTCCTGTAGTCAATCTGCAGGTTCTGGCTCTGTATCATCCATATATCACACAACCCTGCAAGTTCCGTATAGGAGTTTTCTGGTTTGCCCATCTGGATAAGCCCCGGTCCCATTACCAGTTCTGCGGGGTAGTCCTTGAGCAGACCGCGTGCTTTCTTCAGACTG
>CAYORP010000267.1:0-2938 GCA_964406415.1 uncultured bacterium | reverse complement strand
ATTTTCAATGTTTCATGGTCGGCTGGAGTCATCCTGGGCACTTTTTCAGCCGGGTTCATATTTGCATTAAACCCGAGGACATCCTTTTTCATTGCCTCTTTTATAACCCTATTATCGTTTATTCTACTGTTTTCCAATAGAAACAAATTGACTTCTGTGAGGACCGACACGGAAATAACAGGCGAGAAATTGACCCTGAACCGGGAGACAATTTTTGAAATACGGCTGCTGAATTTTCTTCACTTCTTTGCGACCAGCAGTATTTTTTTCCTTTATCCAAAATTGGGGTTGGTACGAGGATTTTCACCCCAGTTTATTGGTTCGGTTGTTGGCATTATGTTGATTTCAAGATTTTTTACCTTCTTCATCCTTATGGATAAACCTATAATTCTACATCCAGCACGGTTTATCGTTTCTTGCTTATTATTCTTCATAAGTTGTTGCCTTGCCGGTCTCGGCAGAAGTCCATATGTTGTTGTGGCGGGTGTTATGATTCTTGGATTCGCAGGCGCTTTTTCATATCATAACAGTCTTTTGATGCACATCAAGTACCGACTGAGGACAGAAATGCATGAATCTATTTTAGGTGCCGGGACATTTTCAGGGGCACTGACCGCCGGCATACTCGGACAGATTTTCAACCTGCCTGTCGCTTACGTCATTATCGGTGCCGGGATATTTCTTGTAGGAATATGGCACAGTCGTTCATATCTGTCCAATGCCATAAAACGGCAACTTATTATATCTTAGCCTTACGTTTTTCATTTTTAACAATCTCTATTGAGCAAATACCTTTATCCCTGTCTATATAGTTTATCTCATAGGTGAAACCGTATTTTTCTATTATCCTTTTATAAAGCACCTCACAGTGCTCACAGTAATAGGGGTATTTTTCAACTCCGCTTTTGTTTAACAATCCTACGGAAGGACACTGTTTCATGTAAATACGAAAATAGTTTTCCCCGACATCCATCCTGTATTCTGCTTTTTCTTCAGTTAGTGTATGTGTCCAGTATTCAGCCATACCTGCAATACCTTTTTCTTTAACAAGTCTATCAAGATTCGTTAGAAAATGGTCCGAAATATATATCCAGAAATCAACTACCGCCTTCTTCCCGTACCTTGTGTGCAGAAACTTGAAAAGTTCGTTGTATGCAAGTATAAATTCTGTACAGGATATCATGTTATTTCCTTTTAAACGTCTGTATGCACCTTTTTTTACTCTGTTCGGATTTAACCTCTGACGTTAAACCGGTTTTTTCCGCAAGCACCCTGTTTATAATCCTGCACTGTAAACAAAAATCCTTATAGACCGGATAACCTGCCTTTTCCATATGGCTGAGGGCAGGACATTTTTTGACAACAAGTTTTATCTCTTTATCTCCCTGTCTTTTAATCTCAAACTGTCCTTCTTCAAGGGAGAAAATCCTATGCCAGTATCTTTCCAAGGATGAAAGGCCTTCCTTTTCAATCTCATCTATCAACCACCTGTAAATATTTTCACCGCAAAATTTAAGGTACTCCTCAAGTTTTTTTTCCCCGTATCTTTCCGCAAGATACTGGAATCCAGCACTCAGTGCCCCGTGAAAATCCTTGTGGACCTTAGTTCTCATAAATTTCTTTCCTGTTAAGGATTGTGACGCGCATCAATCCCCATGCCCTTTCTGAACTATCTGCTGAATAACTCAGTATGACCTTATTATCTATAAAAAGAATAGATGTATAGCAGAACCTTCCTTTCGGGTCATCTTCAACAATAAATGGTTCTGTCCAGTTTTTCCCGGTATCTTTTGATATTCTTATTACCAGAGGCGTTCTACCCTCGTATGGGACGCCTTTTGAAGAACTTTTTATACCTGAATGGTCATTATATACGACAAGCAGACTGCCGGAACCGGGAATTTTTTTGATACTGGCAGGTGACAGCGGTGAAATTAGAGGTGAAGGAACAGGATGAGTCCACGTTTCACCGTCGTCTTCTGAGACAGAATAGTACTGACATCCATAAGATGTTCTCATCCACATCAGAATCCTGTTTTTCTCAATTTCCACCACTCCGGGTTCCTGCAGTCCATATGGGTCTTTTGTATCTGGAGGGTATAATACACTCTTGCTGTGTTTCCATGTATCCCCTTCATCATCGGAACAAAAGACCATAACCTCTCCTGGTCTAAATTGCCTTTCTTTATTTGGATGACGGGCTGCTGGAATCAGCAAACGTCCAGAGGAAGTCTGTATGATTCTGTCATTATTCACCACAAAATACGCGCCTCCATTAAAATCTCCGTTTGTAACACAGGTCTTCTTTCCCCATGTTTTCCCTTCATCACAGGATTTTCTTATGTGATATTTACAGTCACTTAAAGAATTTTTTATCATATAGCCCAGAACTAATATCCCTGTTTTGAGCCTGAGAAGGGAAACACTCATAACGTTTTCTTTACCTTCATTGCCTATTATTACATCATCAGAGTCCGTCCATAATTTTCCACCATTGGAAGAATATCGTGCACCCAGGTAGGCAGCGGATGCATCACCTTTACCACCGTAGAAATGTGTATAGACAAACAATATTTCCCCGTTCTTTAACTCAAGCATGGCCCCCTCCGAATTTCTTGGATTATCTTCAGAAGGAGGCAGTAGGTCTATCTTCTCCATTGTTCTCTTCTCAATATCAGAAATTCTGCCCATATATTTATTTACAGGAAATCTGGAAAGTGTTTTTTCCATTCCCTGTACATTTGTTTCTCCTCAGATTCACTTAACACCTTTTTCAACGGTTCTCTTGCATATCCTGCGTCTATACCTCTGAACTTAAGGGCAGTCTTCCATGAGGTCATCCCCCCATATTTTTTGAGGAGGGAAACTGCAATCGTCACTCTTTTTTGCAGTTGTGCCGCCTCTTTTATATCCCCCGCGATAAAGTTTTTATATATAC
>CAYORP010000266.1:0-6192 GCA_964406415.1 uncultured bacterium | reverse complement strand
TGTAAGGGGTATTATGGAGCGAAACAAGGAACGAAGCAGTCCGAATACTTGCTCGTATTCGGATAATGAGAGACGCAGTTGCAGCCCAGAAGACCCCTTGCCCTTAAGGGGAAGCCCATATTTGCGACACTTCTGTGTTGCTCCTTGTCCCGATACTATTAAGTATCGGAACTTCGTAGCGCCTTGAATTGTCATCAAATCTGCACTTCCAGATTGTCAACTAATTTACTGCGGCTGTATTAGTAACCAACCGTTTATAAAAGAGAGTTCTGGGGGTAATATTAGAAATCCCCGCACCCCTTTTCATAAGGGGGGGGGAGGGGGAGGTGCCGTATGACTGAAAGAAAAATCTTAAACATTATGGAGAAAGGGGCTTCCCAGAAAATAATCCAGGGATTACTGAATGCAAGTTTGAGGAATCCCGTTACGAGAAAAGCCCTGATAAACTCCATGGCAAAAGCAACATACAGGATGGCCTTTAAGACCAGCAACAGACCCGACAGGGTTAATGAGGACAGATACTATATGGGTAAGGCGCTTCTGCGTTCCATTGAAAAGGCATTTGACGACAGTTCTATCTCCCCGAATTGCACGCAGGCGCTTTCAAGGATTTTTCTTGCAAAAGTCTTCCTTGAAGGTGTTCACATAAGATATACATTTGAATCAGAACACGGCTTCAGGCCTCCGTGCTTCGTTACAATATCTCCAACCAATGTCTGCAACCTGAGATGCAAGGGTTGTTATGCCGGGGATATCTACACCCCCTACACACTGAAGTATGAGGTATTTGACAGGGTCATCACCGAGATTAAAAGGGAGTTCGGGGCATACTTCTTCGTTATCTCAGGCGGTGAGCCTTTTCTCTACAGAGACAGCGGGAAGAACCTGCTGGACATAGTTGAGAAACACTCGGACAGTTATTTTATGGCTTATACCAATGCCACGCTTATAAACAAGGATGTTGCGAAGAGACTGAGCCAGTTGGGTAACTTCTCCCCCGCCATTTCAGTGGAAGGATTTGAAAAAGAGACAGACGACAGACGTGGTGCCGGGGTATTCAAAAAGATAATGGCGGCTATGGACAACCTGAGAGAGTATGGTGTGCCTTTCGGTATCTCCGTAACTCCGACAAGATACAATGCAGACCTTCTGCTTTCTGACGAGTTTGTGGACTTCTATTTTAAAGAGAAGGGCGCTATGTACGGATGGTATTTCCAGTATATGCCGATAGGAAGGAAGCCTTCTCTTGACCTTATGGTTACCCCTGAACAGAGGTATCACATGTTAAAAAGAATCTGGGGACTTGTAAGAGAGAGAGAACTTTTTGTAGCCGACTTCTGGAACTCGGGCACCGCTTCTGACGGGTGTATGGCGGCTGCCAGGGGCGGAGGATATTTTTACATAATGTGGGATGGAGCCATAACACCCTGTGTTTTTGTGCCCTTTATAGACAGGGAATACGGTAACCTTTATAAAATATATGAGAGCGGGAAAAACATAGTGGATGCCATCAACTCGCCACTGTTTAAACGGATAAGGAAGTGGCAGGATGAGTACTGGATAAAACAGCCGAAAGAAAAGTGCGGCAACCTTCTTGCTCCCTGTGCCATAAGGGATAACTCCGAGAACTTCTACAAAATAGTAAAAGAGACCGGTGCACTTCCTACAGACGAGGGTGCATCAGAATACCTCGGGTTTATAGAAAAAGGCAGTATGCCTGAATACAATAAAGAATACAGGAAATATGTGGACCCTTTATGGGAGAAAGAGTACCTTCCACATAAAGGCGATACCCCAAAAACAGACTGAAGAAAGGAGTGTGTATGGTTCACAGGTGTGTTTTAATAGTTGTTTTTTTGTGCTGCCTCTCCTTTCTATCTGCTGTCCCTGCAAGGGCTTTAAACCTTGAAGAACCCGCCTCACAGGCAGGAGTATTTGGGGCCTTATGTCTTATCTCTTCCATCCATGCTATGACCTTCAGTATTAAAAATCCTGCCGCCAAGGAGTTGTTTTTGGGTTATGGCTACGGCGGTTACCTCAAAAACAGGGGGGAGTATATCCACCATACACTGGCTCTTGACTACACCTATCTGTATGACCGGAGAAGTTTCTGGAGACACTTCCAGTTTCAGATTGAGCCGTTTGTCTCTTTCGTCTCTTCTCCTGAAAACAACGGTGAAATAGGGTGCGTCTTCTTCATCAAATATGCAGTTCCCTGGCGCTTCCCTTTAAAGCCTTACATAAGAGGCGGCAGTGGCGTAATACTGCTCACCCAGGAAACCGATGAATTGTCCACAATGTTTAACTTTGCCAGCCAGATTGGATGCGGTGTCTCTTATGCTCTCCAGAATCTGAAACTCTCTCTTGAATACAGATACCGGCACATATCAAATGCGGATATCAAACAACCAAACTCAGGCATAGACGATTATATCTGGCTCCTCGGCATAGGCGGTAATTTCTGATGAAGATAGCAATACTGGCAGGGGAAACCTCTGGAGATAACTACGGTGCACTGCTTATTGACAGTCTCAGGAAGATTGCACCTGAGGCCTTTATATTCGGGACCGGCGGCAGCAGGATGAAAGAAAAACTGAACCTTTTTCTGGAAGGCCTGCCTTACGGGAAGATGGGTTTTTCCGACGTCCTGAAAAACATACACCAGTTTTACCGCTCCTTCAAAAAAATAAAAGGTGCCATAGAAGAGCAGAATCCAACTTTAATTGTTTTTGTAGACAACCCCGGTTTTAATCTCAAGATGGCACAGGCACTTGGGAATAAATTCCCCTGTTTTTACTACATCCCGCCGAAGATATGGGCACACAACTACGGAAGGATAAAAACAATAAAAAGATATATAAGGGGCGTCATCCCCATATTTCCCTTTGAGGAAAAGATATACAGGGAAGAGGGGATTTTATGCAGGTGGTTCGGGCATCCGGTTTCTGACCTTTTAAAAGATTTTTCGGCAGACCGGCAGGCGGATGATGATAAAAAAACACCCGGCATCGGGCGTCTGCCGGGGAGCAGAGGGGGAGAGGGCAGATACCTTCTGCCGGTGTTCATAAGAATAGCGAGAAAACTTTCAGAGAATATATCATATGAGGTGTTGCTTTCAGCGTCTGACAGTTCCATCAGAGAGACAGAGGAGGCAATCCTGAAAAAACACGGGACCTCTTTCAGAATTCTTGAAGGGACCCCGCACAAGGTCATAGAAGAGTCTTCCCTGCTTATGGCTGCATGCGGTACGGTCAATCTGGAGGTCGCACTGCTGGGAAAACCGCTGCTTGTTTTTTATAAAACCTCTATCCTCAATTATCTTCTGGCGAAAATAATGGTAAAATTAAAGGTAGTCAGCCCTGTTAATCTGCTGTTCGGGGAAAGGGTTGTCCCCGAGTACATACAGCAATTTCCTTACGGGCAGATAATTGAGGACTGCATGGATATACTGAATAAAGGGAAGATTTACATGAAACAGATGGAAAGGTTTCGCTCTATCAAAGGACAGATGGGCAATCTCAAGGTGAGCGAGGAGGTTGCCAGGTTTTTCCTGAAGCAGGTGGGAAATAACAAACCATGTTAAAAGAATATCTGAAACTTCGGGAATATGCTGAAATCCCCTGGAGGTATTTTATTCTGGGTATGCTTTTTATGGTGTTGAGTGCCCTTTTGAGCGGCATATCCATATCTTCCATAGTTCCACTTATGGACAGGATTATTGCAGGCAAGAATATTATACTTCCGGAAAACCTGCCGGAGGTAATCAGTACCAGGTTGAAACCCTTTGTGTATAACATAAACGCACTGTCTCCGGGTGTACTGCTTACATATCTCATCGCCTTTATTCTTTCAACCATCTTTTTGAAAGGGCTCTTTTCATATCTTAACCACTACCACTTCCATTTCTTCGGCAACCGCCTCCTTACCGACATAAGGAACAGGTTATACTCAAAGGTTGCCACGCTATCTATGGATTTTTTCACACAGGGACATTCGGGAGAACTTACCTCAAGAATTATCTATGACGTTAACCTCTTGATGCGTGCTTTTGTGTCAAACTTCCCTGCCCTTCTTTTTCAGTCTGTCCTTACGCTTGTCTATCTGGTTATTATATTCACCATAGACTGGAAACTCAGCCTTCTGTCAATGCTGATATTCCCGCCCGTTTTGTTTCCCATATACAGGATAGGCAAAAAACTGCGCAAACTCGGCAGAAAAATCCAGGAGGCGTACGGAAGGATAGGTAATCTCATACACGAGGGTGTTTACGGGCAGCAGATAATAAAGGCGTATAATCAGGAAACCGACATCACAGAGAGATTTAAAAAAGAAAACGAACGCATCTTCAAAACAGTTATGTCTGCCACAAAAAGAACCCTTTTGATAGGACCTCTCACCGAAATAGTCTCCGTGTTCGGGGCAAGCGGTCTTCTTTACTTCGGGGCGAGGAAGGTAATTGAAGGGTCCCTCAGTTCAGGATTCCTCTTCCTCTTCTTCGTTGCGCTTTTCTCCATCATAAGCCCTTTGAAGGGTATCGGGAATTCATACGTAAACCTTAAACACGACAGTTCTGCCCTGCCGCGTCTTTTTTCCATTCTTGACAGGCAGAGCAGGATAAAGGATACCGGTAAAGAGGTCTTTACAGGGTTGAAAGAAAAGATTGAGTTTAAAAATGTCTCTTTTGCATATGGAGAGACAAGCGTTTTGAGAGGTATCTCTTTTTCTGTCCCAAGAGGTGGAAAACTGGGTATAGTGGGACCAACAGGTGTGGGGAAAACCACCCTTATAGGACTTCTCTTGAGATTCTACGAACCGTCATCAGGAGAAATCCTGACAGATGGAAAAGACATCAGGAGTTTTACCCTGCATTCCTTGAGGGACCACATAGGTTTTGTGACGCAGGAGCCCATACTGTTTAACGACACGATACGGAGGAACATCGTTCTTTCTGCCAGTCCTGATGTGAAAAAAATAGAGCAGGTGGTGGAATACGCCTGCATAAAGACGTTTATTGAGAGTTTGCCTGAAGGCTATGAAACGGTTGTCGGGGAACGCGGGACAACCCTTTCCGGGGGACAGAAACAACTTCTTTCCATAGCGCGGGCTATATACAAAAACCCCGACATACTTATCCTGGATGAGGCCACCGCATCGCTTGACAGCAACTCCGAGAAGATGCTTCAGCGGGCGCTTGAAAGGATAATGGAAGGGCGTACGGTTTTCATCATCGCGCACCGTCTTTCTACGTTAAGGGACGTTGACAGAATAATTGTGCTTAAGAACGGTGTGATAACCGAAGAGGGCAGTCACAAAGAACTTTTTGAGGGTAAGGGGGACTATTACAAACTCTGGGAAATCCAGTTTTCCCCCTGAATTGACAGACAGCAGAGAACGGCTAATGAAGAAAGCCAGTTCTCGCACGACGCTACAGGACAGACAAAACTAAGTGTTTGAGGAAAGGGGAAGCCCCATATAAGACATAAACTCGGGGCGGCGATGCCCCTTCCAGCCTCTAAAGGGCTGGCTTTCCCTCTTTCCCAAACTCAAGTTTTGGGGCTGGCCTTCCGCTAATTGTGCTTGAACTGCTTTCTTCTTTGCCTCGAACGGGAGGAACTATGGATAAATCCCCCTGTATCCCCCTTTTGTAAAGGGGGAATTGAAGGGGGATTTGGGAGAGAAAAATGTCTACTCTACGAAGAAAAACACTGGCTTTAATTATTATGTTGATGGTCCCGGCAGTTAATTTGCTTGCTGCCAATGAACCCCAATCTCTGTCCGGAGGCGTTGACCTGAAGTCTATAAAACAGATAGTAGTACCTTCCTCTGCTGTCGGAGATGAAGCGCGCGAAGGCGCAAACTATTTTATCAATGCCGCAATGGACAACATATCAAGGGTGTTGTTCAGAACAAATATAGGCATGTCCGTACTGACAAAAACCGATATTCCCGGGTCGTGGGAGGGCGTGATTGCTCTCGGCAGGGAGATGTCGCTGGCATCAGGTCTTATAGCAGAGGAAGAACTGGACGCATTAAGACCCGACGGTTATATTGTCCGCGGGAGAAATAATACCGTGGCAATTGCCGGGTACCGTCCTCTCGGAACCTACTGGGCTGCCCTTGAGTTTCTTGAAACTGCAGGCTTGAGGTTTTATACTACCGAAGGGGGCTGGGTATCCACATATGATAGGGCGA
>CAYORP010000265.1:0-5996 GCA_964406415.1 uncultured bacterium | reverse complement strand
GTGTTATAGTATTTCCATGGATGTTAAGAAACAAGGTTCTCCTGAATCAGTTTGGCATAACCCAAAGAGGCGGACAGATTTTATTGACCAGAGCATACAAGAACTATGTATCTCCGGAGGAATTCAGAGGGATGTTTTATATATGGGCGCCGGGGCCCGAGCATGTAAGAAGAATTCTTGGAATTGTTCTGGGTTTTAAAGAAAAGGATATTATGCTCGGGGGAAGGCTGCAGAGGCTCAACCGATATTCGGATGTTGAAAAATTGGATCGTTTAGCGGCAGAGGCTGGTGAGCCTGATGCAACTATTTCCTTTTTTTGGAAAACTGCTGCTGAAAGGAATCGGTTGGTAAAACAGTTGAAAGAGCAGGGTATTGATTATCCGGAAGGGAGGGCAGATTCTATAATGCGGAAGAAGGCGATATTGATAATCAAAAAGTCGCCTTTGCGTCACTTGATAATGACTATCCCTTTTGCCTGGCGGGGTATGTGGTGTTTCAGAAACAGCCGATTTTTTGTTGTGGCATTTCCAATATTATTGCTCAATTTCCTTGCCTATTTCAGTTTTATGCTCATACCTATTTGGGCAGTAAAGCATCGTAACCGTGAATTGCTTCTTGCTATGCTTCTCCCGATGGGTATGGTCATATTTTATTCTTTGTTCACACATAATATACCAAGATACAACGCACCGGCCGTACCGTTTATGCTTATAGCATTATGGTTTGTTTTATCAGGAAAAAGAGGAAAAACCGAGGTGTAATTTGACAGCAATCTATAAGACCTGATTATCCTCGGAGTAGGAGAATTCCACGAGAGACTGCGGTTGCAGGCATTTCCCGTGAGATATTCTTTTCTGCAACTGGAATAAAATGAGCGTATCAAAAAAAACAATACTTGCACTATTGCTCGGTCTGTGTGTTAGAATAGCCTTTTTAGTGTGGCATCCAGGGAATAATTACCTTAGCAACAAACTTTACGTGGCGGACAGTTACAGGTATAACGGGGTGGCTGTAAACCTGCTTTCAGGCTGTGGATACACCGAAAATGGCGAGACGACTGCAAGAACCATGCCCGCCTATCCTTTTTTCCTGGCGTTTGTTTACGGTTTCTTCGGACACAATGCAGTTGCTGTGAGATTTATACAGATTTTTCTGGTTTTGCTTGCCTGCTACATCATATACCTGACAGCGAAAGAACTATTTGACGAGAGGGCTGGTATAACTGCCCTGTTTCTGAGTGTGCTGTATTATCCATTTATACAGATGCCTGCCTATATTGTCACCGAATCCCTGTTTATGCTTTTTCTTGTGTTGAGCGTCTATTTTTCTGTTAAGGTTTTAAAGTCGCCTGAAAAACTGGGTTATATCTTTTTAGCAGGAATCTCTTCCGGAGTTCTTGTATTGACAAGACCGGTGGGGATATTCGTGCCACTTCTCCTTTTTGTCTTTGTACTCCTGCAGCCCGTGCCCCATAGAATCTGGTACGGTATAAAACGCACAGGTATTTTTCTGCTGGTTTTCTTCATACTGCTGGCTCCGTGGGTTATAAGAAACTACATAGTTTACAGGACATTTTTCCCGCTTTCTTCAGAGGCAGGAATAACTATGTACCGCGGAAATAATCCGGCCGCCACAGGCGGAACAGGAGGATGGCACAGCATCGGAGTGGATACCATAAGCGGTTTCCCTGAAGAAATCAAGGGAATGAATGACGTTGAGGCAAGTAATTATCTTAAAAACCTGGCAGTCAGATATATCAGGGATAATCCGAGTCGTTTTCTCTATCTGTGCTGGCGGCGTTTTCTGAATATGTGGAGGCCGTTTTACTCGGGTAGCAATCTTATAAATAAGATAATACTTCCTATATGGGATATACTAATTCTTTATCCCCTCGGGTTACTGGGTATTATACTCGGTATAAGGGAAAAAGGGCGTGAGAGAATAATATCTTTATTTCTGTTGTCTTTTCTGTTTTTGTATAATTTGCTGTGCATTATGAGTGTGGCAGTGATAAGATACAGATATCCCATAATGCCGATACTGATTATTTTTTCATCCTGGCCAATCACACGGTTGGTCAAAAGATATGAGTTTGATAAAATGACAGGGCTGAAAAAACAGGATAATACCGGTGAGGTGTGAAATGATTATTTCAGTTATAGTGCCGTGTTTTAACGAAGAAGCGGTTATAAATGAAAGTTACAGACGGCTGAGCGGAGTACTGCAGGGGACAAAAGAGGTATATGAGTTGATATTCGTCAATGACGGAAGTTATGATAAAACAGAAATGTTCCTTGAGCAAATAGCGAAAAACGATTCTTCTGTGAGGGTAATTACTTTTTCAAGAAATTTCGGGCATCAGTCTGCGATAACGGCAGGCATTAACAGATGCAGAGGAGATGTTGCCGTTATTATTGATGCAGACCTTCAGGACCCGCCGGAGATTATTCCTGAAATGCTCAGGATACATAAGGAAAAAGGAGCAAATGTGGTGTATGGCATCAGGGAAAAGAGGCAGGGAGAAAACTTTTTAAAGTTGATTACAGCAAAATTTTTTTACCGTATTATGAACTTTTTGTCGGAAGAGGCTTTTCCCGTTGATACGGGAGATTTCCGGCTTATAGACAGGAATGTTATCGATAACTTCAACAGGTTAAAGGAAAAGAATAAATATGTGAGAGGACTTATCAGCTGGATGGGTTATAAACAATGTCCGGTATACTATACGAGGCAGGAACGTTTCGCAGGATATACAAAATACCCGTTCAGGAAGATGTTGAAATTCGCCACCATAAGTTTAGTGTATTTTTCAAAAAAACCTTTAAAGATTGCCACGACAATGGGTATCATCAGTGTTATCCCCATAGTGATATATGCACTGTTAAATCTCTATTTCTTCTTTTTTGGGGATAAGGTTTTTGTAACGGGATGGACCTCCATGGTGGTGCTCATTGTATTTTTTGGGGGGGTGCAACTTTTGACAATAGGTATACTGGGACAGTACATAGGAGTCCTTTTTGATGAGATAAAATGCCGGCCTGAGTATATCATTGCCAGAACGGTTAATCTGGAAAATGTGGAGAATCCCAATGAAGGATAAAAACGAAAGAATCCAAAAAGAACGAGATTTCTACAATGCCTGGGGGAATAAAATTGATATTGACATGATAGATGCAGAGAAATACTTTGAATCGTCCACCTGTCCTGAAAATCGATACCTGCTTTCGAAAATGGGAGATATAAAAAATGCAAGCATATTGGAACTAGGATGCGGGGCAGGAGAGAATAGCATCTATTTCAGTCTGAAAGGCGCAAATCCCGTTGCTTCAGATTATTCAGAGGGCATGCTTCGAGTTGCTCGTAAACTGGCTGTCAAATACAAAGTAAAACTTGAAACACGTGTTATTGATGCCATGAACATACCTTATCCGGATAATAGATTTGATTTTGTTTACGCGGCAAATACCCTGCACCATGTTGATTTTTATAGGTGCACAAAGGAGATTTACCGAGTACTAAAACCCCGGGGTAAAATGCTCTCATGGGACCCGCTTAAGCATAACTCGCTGATAAATATATACAGGAAAATGGCAACAAAAGTAAGAACGGAAGATGAACAACCTCTGGATATAAGGATGACAGCAGAATTGTCCGAATACTTTTCCAAAGTTGAATATGAAACGTTCTGGTTATCCACTTTATGGATATTTATTCGTTTCTATATTTTTGAAAAAGTTCATCCTAATGATGAGCCATACTGGAAGAAAATTGTTTCTGATGAGGAAAGAATAAGAGATACATATTTAAGATTGGAAAAAATTGATAAATATCTCAAGAAAATTCATTTCTTTAGAAAGATGGCTTGGAATGTTGCAATTGTTGCTACTAAATAATCAGAAAACTGCCGAATTTGTTGATTGCAAAGGATAAAATGTCAAAAGGAATTCACGAGAGGAGGTTTTATACTAATTATGGGCTTATTATATTTTTGGTTGCTCTTATGCTCAGAGTACTTTTGATTGTTTTTTTCTCCCGGTTTGACTGGCCCGGCAGTTGGGGAGGGTATGATAAAGATGCTCTGGATTATCATCAGATTGCACTTGGCATAACGGCAGGCAGAGGAGCAGATTTGATAAGAATGCCAGGATATCCTGTATTTTTGTCTGTAATTTATTCTATATTCGGCGTTAATTTTCTATCTGTCAGGATTATCCAGATTATTCTGGGGGCGCTGACCTGTTATTTTTTGTATGTGTTGACATATAAAATATATGGTAAGAGAGAAACTGCTTTTCTTTCGGGTATGCTCTTAGCAGTATATCCATTTCACGCTATTATGTCTGTGCCCCTATTATCTGAAGTCATATTCACTTTTCTTTTTGTGGTATCCCCTTTTGTATACCTTATGGCGTTCAAACGTAAAAGCATCTATCTTCTCATACTCTCCGCTTTGCTTTTTTCAATGGCTTTCCTGTTTCGTTCGCATGTTTTTTATTATGCGTTTTTGTTAGGTGTAATGATTTTTTTAAAAATAAAGAACAGGGGAAATGGTTTAAAGTGGTTTGGAATATTTATACTGGCATATCTTTTAGTGCCTGCATCTTTGGGATATTTAAACTATATGAATTACGGAAGTTTTAGTATAATGCCTGTTGGTAAAGGAAGAGTATTCCTGCTCGGCACAGCCAATTTTGATGAATTAAGGAGTGGGGAAGTCAGGGATTTATATCTAAAATCAATGGCTTTGGGAAAGGGGCAGGATTTTCAAAGACTTAAAGAGTTTGATAAAAAACTCTTCAGTATAAGTTTGGACAGGATAAGCAGGAATCCCCGAAAATATGTGTTACACAGGACAAGGGCGGTGTTAAAAGGGTGGCTGGCAGGGAATGTTACAAGATTTGGAATTAACACTTCCTATAGAGAATGCTTGTCGGAGAAAAACCACAGCATGCTTTTTATCAAAATATTTCTTTCTCTCTTTCAGTTGGTGATAATTCTGCTGGCATTGGCGGGGTTTATCTGGAAAAAGAAAAAAATTGACGATATGTTTCTTCTCATACCTATCTTTTACCATTTTATAGTTTTCATACCTATCAGTATTGAACCAAGATATTTTTTGCCGGTAATGCCTTTTGTAATAGTATTTACATGTATTGGCATCATCAAAGCATTAAAAAGAAGGACGCATAGTGAAAATTCTTTATGTGATACCTGAAATGGAGGTTGGGGGTACGGAGAAGCATCTGTATTATCTTGCCTCTGGTATAAGTAAAGAAGGACACAGAGTAAAGATAGTCTGCATCAAAAGTTTAGGACTGATTGGTGAAAGGATGCTAAAGAAAGGGTTTGATATAGAATGTTTTGGAATATCCCATCCTTACAGTCCATTTATAACGGGTAAAGTGATTAAGGTTATCAGTGATTTCAAACCGGATGTCCTTCACACCTATCTTTTCGGGTTCCATCTGCCTGCGGGTATTGCAGGGAGAATAATGAGGGTTCCGCTCATTATTTCTTCAAGGCGGCAGATTGCGCTGTGGAAAAAGTGGTATCACAGGTTATTTGAAAACCTCGGCAATTTCTTTACCGATTATGTCGTTGCGTGTTCAGAGGCAGTAAAAGAGTTTACGCTGAAAGACGAGTATATTCGTTCTTCAAAAGTCAGGGTTATATACAACGGACTGCCGTTTCCTGAGATTGAAAGAAGGTTTAGCAATAAAAAAGTGCTGGGAATGGTTGCAAATTTCTCGGAGGTAAAGGGACACAGGTATATACTGGAGGCAGTCAAATTACTGATTCCAGAATTCCCGGATATAAAAATCAAATTTGCAGGTGAAGGCAGGCTGTTAGAAATTGTAAAAAAACAGGCACGGGAAACGGGTATTGAGAAACACACCTTTTTTGAAGGAAGGGTTGACAATGTCTTTGAATTTTTGAATGATATAGACATTTTTGTGCTCCCTTCTTTAAGTGAGGGTCTGCCCAATGCAGTTCTG
>CAYORP010000264.1:0-3491 GCA_964406415.1 uncultured bacterium | reverse complement strand
AATCCTTTTGTCTATCTGGTGCAGGGTGTAATCATATTTTTAATTATTCCCGTCACAATTCTTTTTGCAGAACCGTCTGATGGAACAGGCAGAACCGGGGCAGATGTACCTTATACCGTTCCACTGGCTTACGTAATACTGAGTGCTTCGGATGTTGAGTTTGTTAAACCCCTGGTTAGACCGACCGATATTATAGCCGCAAAACCCGACAGAGTTGAACTGCTGGGTTCTTTAACCGGGGTGCAGAAACTCCTGCTTGTCAGCCCCGGTTATGAAAGGCTCAGTGACGGTAAATGGTGTGCAATGAGTGATGAGAAGATGACTTCACTTATAAAAAAGGCGAAGGAGAATGGAGTTACGCTATTCGGCTACAACCTTGAGAATTCCTTTCATGGAAAGGATATCATCAAGCGTGAGCGCCACGTCAACGAACTGGTCCATGCGGCAGGGATGGTACACGTTTTCGGCCCTATGGTGGGACGTCTAATGGAACAGGGTGGAGAAGAGATGGTAAAGGCAGCGGATGTGATAGTTGTACAGGCACAGGCCTTCCAGAGGTCCACGGGTTTTAACACCCAAAAAGTTCTTGAAATTGTGAAAGGTCTGCGGGAATCTAATCCGAATGCAAAGGTGCACATCCAGATATCATTTATCAACAGAGATAACGGGACTTATAAGACTCCCGGTGAGGTGATTGAGGATTTAAAAATGATAGCAGGTTCTGCGGATACCGTGTGGTTGTTTTCCGGACCCCGGACTTCAAGTCTTTTTCGTGAAGTTTTCACCAAACTGCGTAAAACAAAGGATAGTTCTTCTTTGCAGAGTGGAGTGAGGACTTTTCAGGGAGTTGATATACCATAATGTGTAAACTATGTGCCCGGAATATACCTGCCAAACTGGGGGACTAGGATTTGAACCTAGACCCTCAGATCCAGAGTCTGATGTCCTACCATTAGACGATCCCCCATACATATGGACTATAAATTTCAAATACGAAATTCTAAAAAAGGAGGGTGGTTACTCCTTTTTCTGGAAGGTTATTTTGTAATCATCTCCTTCTTTCTTGATTGACACATGTCCTTCTCTTCCAAGCCAACCGAGACTCAGAAGCAGTAAATCCTTGTCTCTGTTTATTGCCCTGGCTATATTGGATAGCGTTGTTTCTTTATATTTCTCAAGATATTGCCATACTTCCCCTGCTACAATCCCTATTTCCGTTATCATTATACCCCTCCCGTGTGCGATAAATTTTATTATCCGAAGAGACAACACAGAATGCCGCACCAATACACAACCTGTGTTTTTTTACGCCTTTATTATTTTACTCTTTTTTACCTTTTTTGTGAAGGGTTTTACAACGGGGACATTTTGATATCTCTTTTGAACGACTGTCTATGTAAGTATAGAAACAGGTAGGACATTGCCAGAGAGCCTTGTTTTCTTTTAAGTCTGCAGATATTTTTTTCCCCCATTCAAAAGCAATCCATATAAGTAAAATTAAGATACTAAAACTGAGATAGAGGGTTACTGCCAGGTCTATTTCTATGCGTATCATCTTGTATCGCTATAAACCGCCTTTGTTTTATAATTAATTTACTGCGTTTGTGTTAGTTTGAAACTGAAGGTGATAATTCCCCATGCTTGTTTATCTGTTCTTGCAGGTTCAAACAACCATTCCCTTAAAACCTGTTCCGCGTATATATCAAGTTCGGGAAAACCGGATGAAACGACAAGTTCTGTCAGTACGACCTTCCCATCCGGGGCAACCCAGAATTTTATCTGTATGTTGCCTTCCATACCTTCTTCTTGTGCCCAGTCGGGATACTCCGTTTTCTTCCTGTAAAGCACACCTCTGTCGCCGGCCGGCCCTTCTATCTCAAGAGTGGTGGGGCTTTTTTCAATATTGCTTACCATCTCCAGACTTTTAAAAGAGATAATATCCGGTAGTTTCACCTGAAACTCTGGTATTTCAAATTTATGGGTTATCTGTGTGATGGGTATATACTCTGGAGACCCCGTAAATTGCTCAGTGGCAATTTTTATTGTTTCGGGTTTCTTAAGAATCGCAATTTTTTCATCAGTAGTAATAATCTCAGGTACTTCTGTTACGGGTTCTATCTTAGCAAGTCTAACTGCAGATTCTGTTGTCGTGGAAGGAGGCAGGATTGAAACCTCTATGGGTTTCATTTCAGGTTTGTATAGTGGGAAAATTATTGAAAAGAGAGAGATGCCTGTAATGTGAATGAGCAAACTTACAGAAAATGTTTTTAACAGAATATGGTTGTTTATACCCATTTTCAAAATTCAGGCATTGTTGCTACTGCAATCTTATTTATTCCTACTCTTCTTGCAGTATCCATAACTTTAACTACTACACCATGTTCTGCCTTTTTGTCTCCTTTCACTATAAGTGTTATGTGTACGTCCGGGGAAATATCCCTTGCCAGAGATTTTTCAAGTTGTTCAAGTGTTACGGGTATATCCCTGTAGTATATTATACCCTCTTCCGATATACTTACTATTACTTCCTTTTCCGTTATTGTCTCTACTGCTGTTGCCTCAGGGAGGTTTATCTTTATGCCGGGCTGCATTATGAAACTGGAGGTCAGCATGAAGTATATCAGTTGCAAGAAGACCACGTCTATCAAAGGGGTGAGATTAAGTTCTCCCTTGGTAATGGAATAATGCCTCTGAAATTTCATCTTATTCTTCATCCTCCATCTTTATGAGAAATAGTATGTCAATCAACTTTGTGGCACTTTTTTCCATTTGCAGTATTATATTATTAACCCGACTCACAAAATAGTTATAAGCCAGATAAGCCGGTATGGCTACAATAAGCCCCGCAACAGTTGTAAGCAGAGCTTCCCATATGCCTCCTGCCAGTTCGCCCGGATTAACAAGTCCTGCCTGAGATTCTATAACCATAAATGCTTTTATCAATCCTGTAACGGTACCAAGAAGTCCAAGTAAAGGTGATATGGTTGCGATTGTTGCAAGTATACCAAGGTATTTTTCAAGTACTGGGATTTCATGGTTTGCCGCATCATCAATGGCTTCTTTTATCTCTTCTCTGCTCCTGTCCGATTTTAAAAGGCCGGCCTTGACTATCCTCGGGACAGGTTTGTCATTTTTGTCACACAGTTCCAGAGATTCTTTTATCTTCCTTCTTTTCAGGCGGTTTTCTATCTCTTTAATGAATTTTTCGTTGTCTATCTCAGCATTTTTCAGAGAAATTAACCGTTCAATAATGATGCCGAGTGCCAAAGCGCCAGCCAGGATAATAGGTATAATTATCAAACCACCCTTTATAACAAAATTCCATAAACTCATTTCTTTGCTCCTTTACCCCGAACCGACGCATTTTATCGTTGCGATGAGCGTGTTGCGCGCGGCAATCTATGAGATTGCTTCGCTATCGCTCGCAATGACTAAAACAATCAAGATATTTCTGAGGCAAGATACCAACAAAATCGCCCAACTCGCTTGGA
>CAYORP010000263.1:0-2973 GCA_964406415.1 uncultured bacterium | reverse complement strand
TGTCATTGAGATTGCGCAGCCTGTTCCGAACAAAGTGAGGAATCTCCGGGTTTGCTTCGGCTTAGCCTCGCAACCATTTGAAGCATTCCTCGCAATGACAAGCGAGGGAATCAGTTCCCTCATATTCATTCGGGACAAGCCTCGCAATGACAGCAAGTGTCAAACGGAAAGGATTTTTTTGAGTCTATAGGAACTGTAGGCCTTCTCGGTTACGTCCATTATGTGAAGTGCATTTTCCCATCCGTTGATTTCCGGCTCTCTGTTTTTCATTATACAGTCCGCAAAATACTCACATTCTGCAGTGTAAGGGTTAATTTTTTTGAAAGGTATATTTCTGAATTTGCGGGCAACATCCTTGCTCTGTTTTGCGTCATACCCGCCGGTACCTGTTCCCAGCAGACCTTCCATAGTTCCGCCTGTACTCTGGCCTATCGTTCCTTCGGTGAAGATACTTCCCTGAGAACCGTAGATTTCAAGACGGGTTTTTGAAGATTCATCCGGGATGCAGAAGAAACAGTCCACCGTTGCATGGGTCCCTGACTTCAGTTCAAGAAGAGTAGTGGAGGAATCTTCTGACCTGTAGTCCTGCACCTGACTGTTGGTAAGAGATGAAACACTCCTTATCCTGTCATCTGTAAAAAACTCAATCAGGTCGTACAGATGCGTTGCCATATCAATCAGTGCGCCGCCTCCTCCTTTTTTGGGGTCCTGTCTCCAGGCACCTTTCATCGGTGGATACCAACAGGACAACTGTGCCCTTATGTAGACAACCTTTCCGATTTTACCGTCCTTTATGAGTTCCCGGATTTTGGTATGTGCTCCATGGAACTTCATCATATACCCTTCCTGTAAGAAAACACCATTCCTTTTACATATCTTTATCGCTTCTCTTGTATCCTTCAGACTTGTAGTAATAGGTTTCTCACAAAGTATATGCTTGCCACTTTCTGCCGCCATCTTTATATGTTTGAGATGATAATGAGCGGGAGTAGCAATATAAACCGCATCCACTTCAGGGTTTTTAAGCAGGTCTTTCTCTTTCGTATAATACCTTGGAACGTTGAATTCTTTTGCAATTTCCTTAATCCTTACAACATCCATAACCGCAGTAAGGTTTATGTTTTTTGCTTTCAGCATCCCGGGTATGGTTCTTCTGTACGCTATACCACCTGCACCGATAACCCCCATATTCACCTTTTTCATATTCCTCCCCTATTAAAATTTAAAATGGGACAGGAAATTTTTGGAAGCCGCATTAATGAAGGGATAGGAACAAACCTTGGGTTTGGGAAAGAGGGAAAACCACCCCGTTTTTGAGAGGGTGGAAGGGGCATCGCCGCCCCGAGTTTATGTCTTATATGGAGCTTCCCCTTTACCAAACACTTTAGTTTTGTCTGTCCTGCAATGTAGCGGCGGAAGAAGATTTCCTGTTTCCATTTATCAGATTATCTCATATATGCTGTGGCTACCTTCTTGAATGCCTCAACATACTTTTCCATATGTTTTATTTCGTAAACAGGATGAGTGAAGAAAGACATCGTTCTTTCTGAAAGCCAGTGGGCCTTCTTGCATTCAACCTTGGTGTAGTCAATCTTCCTTGCATTCGGGTCGTTGAACGGATATTGCAGGCTTCCAAAACCATTTTTCTCTGTATAAGCACCTTCCTTATACATCTCCGGCCACTGCACTCCATATACAGGCACACCCTCTGCTTCCATTGCCGCAACAAATTGTTTCACAGGCACCTTTAATTTATCTGCATCCAGGACAAAAGGTGCCCACCAGAATACATTCTGACGCTCTTCCGTATTAAGCGGAGGATACAAAACCAGAGGATGGTCCTTTAACGCATCTATCAGATACCCCGCATTCCTTTTTCTGTTTGGAAGATTCCAGCTGTCAAGTCTTTCCATTTCACACAAACCTATTATGGACTGCATCTCGGTCATTCTGTAGTTGAACCCGACCCGTCTGTGGATATAGGTAAGTTTCGCCTCCATTTCAAGAAGACGCATACGCTCTTTCACATCATAACCGTGGTCCCTGAATGACCTGCACTCCCATATCAAATCCTCATTATCAGTTATGATTGCTCCGCCCTCCCCGCCTGTAGTGAAGTGTTTACTCTGACAGAAACTGAAGCATCCAACATCTCCTATGGTCCCTACTTTCCTGCCTTTGTAGACACCCCCTGGACATTGTGCACAGTCCTCTATAACGTAAAGATTATGTTTCTTTGCTATCTCAAGGATAGGGTCTAAGTCCGCCACCACCCCGTAAAGATGAACCGCAAGGATTGCCTTCGTCTTCTCGTTAATCAGCGGTTCTATCATCTTAGGGGCTATGGTATGAGACTCATCAACATCGGCAAATACAGGAAGTGCTCCTGCCTGCAAAATGCAGAAAGAAGAGGCGATGAAGGAATAAGAAGGACATATAACCTCGTCACCAGGACCTATGCCGAGAGATGCCACGGCGGTATGCAAAGCGCTCGTTCCGTTTGTCGTGGTAACGGCATATTTTGCACCATTCCACTTTGCCCATTCCTTCTCAAACTTCATACCCATCTCACCCGTCCAGTAGTTCACCTTGCCAGATTTCAAAGGCTCGGAAACCATCTGTATGGACTTTTCCGAAAACGAAGGCCACATCGGAAACTTTTCCGTATTGACAGGACTTCCTCCTTCAATTGCTAATTTAGCCATTATATTTCCCTCCATTGTCCCGAACTCTACCTTGATAAGATTTCAAAGTGAGGGGCTCTGTTTTAATTTTTCACCTATTATTTTTAGCATAAATTTTCGTTTTTGTAAAAATTCACTTGACCCTTTCGGCTATTTGTATTATTGTAAATTAGGAAAAATTCATATCCCCTCACCGCAGTTGTCATTGCGAGGGACGAAGTCCCGTGGCAATCCATGAGATTGCTTCGCAAAAAACTCTCGCAATGACAAAATGAGCGGGGTAAAGGAG
>CAYORP010000262.1:0-4307 GCA_964406415.1 uncultured bacterium | reverse complement strand
GGATTGAGGTGGGGGTGAATTGACGTGGCTTCGCATCACCCTCCCCTTAGTCCCCTCCCCTCAAGGGAGGGGAGATGTGGGTAAGGGATAGCCTCAAGGGAGAGGGAAAGAAGAAAGAAACAAAAACATAGCCAAATTTGGCAGAACGCTGATTTCACACGGGAGGTAGAAAATGGTTAAACTCGGGGTGATAGGGGTGGGGAAGTTCGGGACAAACATCCTGAACACCTTCAAACAGATGGAAGAAGAGGGCAGGTGTAAACTGGCGGCTATATGCGACATAAACAAGGAGACACTGAAAAACCAGTCAGAAAAATACAATGCCAGGGGCTATGTGGACTATAAGGAGATGATTGATACCGAAAAAGACCTTGACGGTATTGCAGTGGCAACCCCTGACCCGTTCCACAGAGAACCGGTGATATATGCTGCAAATGCGGGAAAACACATCCTGTGCGAAAAACCGATGGACGTTACGGTTGAGGGCTGTCAGGAGATGCTGGAAGCCGCCAGAAAAAACAACGTGTTTCTACAGGTGGACTTCCACAAGCGTTTTGACCCGTTCCACATAAAACTTAAGGCAGACCTGCAGGAAGGCAAGGCGGGCAGGATTGAGTACGGCTATGCACATATGGAAGACAAGATAGTGGTCCCGAGAGACTGGTTCCCGGGCTGGGCGTCCAAGAGTTCACCCGTATGGTTTCTGGGCGTGCACCTTTATGACCTTGTGCGGTGGCTCATCGGAAGCAACGGCAAACAGGTATACGCAAGAGGCAGAAAAATGAGGTTGAAAGAGATGGGCGTGGATACGTATGACTTTATCTCCGCTATGGTAGAATTTGAAAACGGTGCAGTGGTTACCTTTGACACCTCATGGATACTGCCCGATGACTTTGAGGCGGTGGTTAATCAGGGATTCCGTCTGGTAGGTGACAGGGGAATGCTGGAGTGCGACAGCCAGGACCGGGGCACGCGCGTCTCCTATGAAAAGTCAGGTGTGCTAACCTACAACCCTGTTTTCATAAACGAGAGCAGGGATATAAAAACAGGCAGTCTGAAGGTCTCGGGGTATGGTATTGAAAGCATTGCGGATTTCGTGTATAATCTTGAGTACCTTGCCGGCGGGGGAAAGATAAAAAGCCTGCAGGGTGGCATAACAGGACTGGGAGAGGACGGTCTGGAGGTAACGAAGATAGCGGTGGCTGTCCACAGGTCGCTTGAGACAGGGAAGGTAGAACCTGTGCAGTAAGGGAAAAAGGAGAGAAAACAAGATGGCGGCAACGATAAGACTGGTAAGAAAAGGGAAAAAGAACAGGCCGTTTTTCAGGATTGTGGCGGTGAGCAAAGAAAAAGACGGCAGGGGCAACGTACTGGAAACACTGGGACACTATGACCCGCTTCCGAAAGAAGCAGCGATTGACGTCAAAGAGGACAGGATTCAGTACTGGTTCAGCGTGGGCGCAAAACCCTCCGCTACGGTAAAATCCCTTCTTAAAAAGAAGGGCGTTCTCATCCCCCCCAACATCGGTTAGATAAAAAATCACAAACCCCTCACTGCCTGTCATTGCGAGGTTTGTCCCGAACGAATGTGAGGGAACTAATTCCCTCGCTTGTCATTGCGAGGAATGTGACCCCTCGCTTGTCATTGCGAGGAATGTTTTATATGACGAAGCAATCTCAATGACAGTCTCGGGGCAGGCTCCGCAATCTCAATGACAACAGAGGGGCGGGGGCGAAAAAATGAGGATAGACATAATAACAATTTTCCCTGAAATCTTTGCCCCCTTGAAGGCAAGCATTCTCAAAAGGGCTGAGGACAAGGGGCTCATTGAAATAAACATCCATAACCTCAGGGACTTTACAAAGGACAGGCACAGGAAGGTTGATGATGCACCGTATGGCGGCGGCAGGGGAATGGTACTGAGGTGTGAGCCGCTTTTCAGCGCGGTGGAACACGTAAAAAAGGGAAACAAAAGAGCGAAGGTGGTTCTGACAACGCCGCAGGGCAAACTGTTCACGCAGGATACCGCAAAAAAACTGAGCAAGGAGAAAGGATTAATAATCATCTGCGGCCACTACGAGGGTATAGACGAAAGGGTTTCCTCCATTGTTGACGAAGAGATTTCAATAGGTGACTATGTGCTGACAGGCGGGGAACTGCCTGCTATGGTCATCACCGACAGTACAGCAAGACTTATACCCGGGGTACTGCCTGATGAGGCACCTGTATATGACAGTTTTGAGGAGTATCTTCTGGACTGGGAGTGCTATACCAGACCCGAGGTCTTCAAGGATATGAAGGTACCCGAGATACTTCTTTCAGGCGACCACAAAAAGATAGAGGACTGGCGTAAAAAACAGGCGCTGAAAAGGACGCGGGAGAGACGTCCTGACCTGTACAAAAAATATCTTAAGGCGAAATCATAGCCCCTCCATAGAGTTATACCTTGATTGCCTCCTCATTGAGGGGGGAGGCAGTGCCCAGGCGAATGCAGGGCACGGTGGGGGTGAAAAAGAGATAAATCAATTTCCCTCATATGCAAGTGTATCAGAAGAATTCGGGATACAGGAGAACGAAAATGACAAACAAAATTATTGAAGAACTGGAAAAAAAGATTACACCTAAGAAAGATGTCCCTGTTTTCTGGCCCGGGGACGAGATTACCGTGCACATAAAACTGAAGGAAGGCGACAAGGAACGCATACAGACCTTCAACGGCATATGCATCGGAAGACAGGGCAGGGGAATGAGGGAGACCTTTACCGTCAGGAAGGTCTCTTATGGCGAGGGAGTTGAAAGGACATTCCCCCTGTATTCCCCCGGTGTCGCAAAGATAGAGGTGAACAGTACACGGGCAGACAACAAACTCTCTTCCCGTGCCAAGATGTACTATCTCAAGAAACGGGACAACCAGAAATAAATGGACACCTATCCAAACGCTTTCACTTTCTCCTGTTTCCTTCTCCCCTCGGGGAGAAGGTGAGGATGAGGGGGGAATGGACAAAAGAAAAGCAGGCAGAGCAGGAGAAGACCTTGCCGCAAACTTTCTGAAAAGGCACGGCTACAGAATCCTTGACAGAAACTTCTTCACCCGCCAGGGCGAGATAGATATCATAGCAAGGGACAGAAAAGGGATTGCCTTTGTTGAGGTGAAGATGAGAAACTCCCCGGACTTCGGATACCCTGCCGAAGCCGTGACAGTGACAAAGTCCAAACGGGTGCAAAAAACCGCACTCTACTACCTTATGAAAAACCGCCTGAATAATATCCCCTACAGGTTTGAGGTGATAAGCATCCTGAAAAGAGGCACCGGGGGTTATACCATAGAGAAAATACCTCTTGAATAAAAAAACTTGACAGAAATAAAGGTATGTGATACATTATTAGCGGTGCGATTTATCCCACTCCAGTTTGTCATTGCGAGCGGACGCGAAGCAATCTCATAGATTGCCACGAACAAAACACTCGCAATGACAATGGGGGAGTTTTTCAGAGGTCAGAAAAAAAGACTTGACACAAACAGGAAAGTATGTTACAATAGATGTGAAAGTATAAGATATACTTTCTAATGTGATAACTGAAAAAGGAGGTGAAAAAGTATGAGAAGACAAAAAGGATTCACCCTGATTGAATTGCTGGTGGTCATCGCCATCATAGCGATACTCGCGGCGATGCTTCTGCCGGCACTGGCAAGGGCAAGGGAACAGGCAAGAAGGGGCGTGTGCATATCCAACCTGAAGCAGATAGGGCTGGCACTTAAGATGTACGCACAGGACTATGAGGAAAACTTCCCTGATCATTCAGGCGGAACACCCAATGATCAGACTACCTCAAGAAATGCCTTTAACAAACTCACGGGATACATCGGAGGCACAGAATATATGAATAACCCGGGAATCTTCGTCTGCCCGAGCAGTGCTGACACCAAGAGCGCTGACAATAACATAGACGTCGCCACTGAGTGTTCCTACGCCTACCAGTACGGACTCCACGAGCAGTCTGATGATGACAGTATGATTGTTGCCGACAAGCAGATTGCAACAAACGTTGACACTGCTAATATGTGGGACGACGGAACAGGAGAAAAAGGAAAGACGCTTACATCAGCCAACAACCACGGCGAGGACGGAATCAATGTATTGTTTGTCGGGGGCGCGGTGAAGTGGATAGCCGCTTCCAAGGATAGTGTATCAGGCAAGTATGTTATGCCGACAGTTGCCGACTATGAAGGGATAACCTCAGTGTACAATCTGATGACTAATCCCTAAAAGAGGCGAGGAATCAGTAATTGTTCTTTAAAAATAAA
>CAYORP010000261.1:0-8871 GCA_964406415.1 uncultured bacterium | reverse complement strand
CATCCTAACCTTCTCCCCAAAAGGGAGAAGGGAAAGGAGAGAAATGGGGAGAGGAATAAGGTGAGGGGAAAGTGAAGTTTCTGTGAGAATTGCCGGAGTTTGAATATTTACAAAATGTCTACTCTTCAAAACAGGATAGAAAAAGGGGAGATGCAGTTTTTTCAGGGGAAGAAGGTATGTCTGACAATCAAGGGAAGTCCTGAGGTAAAGATAAAGGGCAGGACGGTCAGGTTTGCCACAAAGGTGAAACAGGGGAAGAGTGACGTTGTCTTTTCAGGAAGTGGAAGGGATATCTCTTTTACCCGTCAGGTAACTGTTAAAAAAGGTTCGCTTTATATGCTGACAGCCATAAGATTGGAAGAGGAGACAGAGTTGGTTTCCTTTGTGGATAAGGTAATGATTCACTGCAAGAACCCTGATTTTGTTTTTACCCCCAACCTGTGTCCGGAAGAAAAAGATGTGGTGGGTGACCATGTATTCAGAAGTCCTGCGGTTATCCTGCATGATGAATCTCTTTCTTTTGCGCTTGTCCCTGACCTTGACGTTCTCAAAAAACAGCGTTTCAGCCCTTTAACCGGAGATGTTCAGAAAAGAGATGTACAGATTCCAATGTTTATAGATTTGCGAAAGGGCAGAGGCGGGAGAGATGTACTGATAGGACTTGCGGACTATGAAGCCAGGCCTCACGTTTATTATTCTCTGACAGACAAACCCGTTCGTTTCAGAAAAGGAACGGTTTTGAAAATTGGCTGTGAGATAATCCTTGAGAATGATAAGAGCGTTGAATGGCTGTTGAAGAAAACCACCTCTTTTCTCTGGAAGAGATACGCTGGGGACAAACTTGACTCCGTTCTGCCGCAGAAGATGCCGTTCGGTCATTACAGCGGTGTTTCATACAGGAGTATACTTGCAACAACCGAGTTCAGGCGGTTTAAGACTGCGGAAGGGCTGGATGCGGCAGGCTTCAGAAACTCAAGTTCTCTGATGGTCAACGATATAAAATCTTCCTATTTCCGCATACCTCCCCGCTGTGTGTGGTTTTATCCCTGGTGGAACAGCCTGCGCACGGCATTCGGTATGTACTACTGGGGACAAAAGAATGAGAACAGGGAGCTCTGTGATATATCTGTTTCAATCAAGAAACTGGTACTTTCTTCACCGGACTTTCTGGATAACGGGCTGATACCGGGTATCTATGACTACGATAACAAAGAGTGGTGGTGCGGTGTTACAAGACTGGGAGCAGGTAAGGATATCTATGACCTCACTGCGTCTTCACACACGGCACAGTGGATGCTTAGATGGTACAGGTATCTTGAAAAAGACGAAAGGTTGATAGAAAGGGCTGGCAGGATTGCCGATTATCTGCTCAAAGTACAGAACAAAGACGGTTCTTTCCCCGGGTATGTTGACAGGTCTGGAAAGGTTAAGGAACTTTTGAACCACTCAGGGCAGTCAGGGATGGCTTCCCTTTTTCTCACCGAATACTACAGGACAACCGGGGACAAAAAAATCCTTGATGCTATTGTCAAAAGTTGCAGGTTTTATATAAAGGAGATAATACCTGTTTCAAAATACCATGACTTTGAAACATTCTTTTCCTGCTCTTACAAGCCGCTGGACTTTTACGACAAGAGGACAGGACAGCACGCGCAGAATACCCTGTCTCTTTTCTGGATTGCACAGACCCTCCTCAATGCCCATACATTTACAAAAGACCGGGAGTTTTTGATGTGGGGGTTGAGGTGTCTTGACCATCTTTCCCTGTATCAGCAGGTCTGGAATCCGCCCTATCTTTCCCTCTATACCTTTGGCGGTTTTGCTTCAATGAACACCGATGGTGAATGGAATGATATGAGACAGGTCTTTTTTGCAGAGTTGTATATGCAGGCATATCTTATTACAGGCAGGAGCGAGTATTTTCAAAGGGGAATATCAGCACTCAGGGCGGGATATGCTCTGCTCTGCCATCCCCTGCATAAGGATATCAACCCGTTAAGATATGACAGTTACTCTGACGGTCTTGCCCCTGAGAATTTTGCGCATAACGGGGCTGACGGCAGGACCCACAGGTCGGGTTTTGACTGGGGCGGAGGGGCTGTTGCCAACGCTGCGGCTTTATGCAGGATAAACTTTGGAGACCTGTTTGTAGATTTGGACAGAAACGGTGCTTTTGGTATAGATGGGATTGTTGTGAAAAATTTTCAGTCCGGCAGAGAATCCATATCTCTTGAAATAAACGAACAGACAGGCATTGACAGAAACATCAAGGTGGTCTTTCTGCATAAAGGCCGATTTCTTTATAAATATTTCAGGATAAAAGGTGGTAGATTGCAGAGATTGGAAGTGAAATATAAAGACCTGAATAAATTTATGCCTATCCCCCATCATCTTCTATGACAGTGTCTCCCTTCAATCTCATTCTGCATTGGAAAAGACTGCAGCGGTCTGCAAAACCGTTGCTACCTGAGAACAGATACTATCTCCGATATATTGTCAGAGGAGACTACAATAACCTGCCTGTCAATTTTATAGGTGTGTTTTCCAGGGTATATCACCCAGATTTTCTCCGGAGCAATATCCTGTTTAACAGTGTGTATTGATTTGGTTAAAGATGGTTTTTCACTCCATTTGAATTCTATCCCATACCGTTTTCCTCCTTTCATAACAACGAGGTCTATTTCAGCGCCGCTGTGTGTAGCCCAGAAATAAACCTCAGGGGATGAGATGTTCCTCAATATCTGTTCCAGCATAAAACCTTCCCATGATGCTCCTATCTTTGGATGAGACCAGAGTGTTTTACTGTCAGGAATGGACATAAGGGAATGAAAGAGTCCGCTGTCATGCAGGTATATCTTTGGTGACTTGACCTGACGCTTACCGATGTTCTCATACCATGGTTGAAGTTGCCTCACCATATATGTTTCCGTCAGAATATCAAGATAATGCCGGACGGTTTTATCCGTCAATCCAAGGGCCCGTCCAAGTTCAGAAGCATTCCAGATTTGACCGTGATAATGAGCCAGCATTGTCCAGAACCTCCGGAGAGCAGAAGACGGTATGGATATCCCCAGTTGCGGTATATCACGCTGCAAAAACGTTCTTATAAAATTTTCGCGCCAGGCAAAACTGTCATCATCTGTCCGGGCAAGAAACGACCTGGGGAACCCTCCCCGCAACCAGAGTTTCTGCATATTCCGGCTTCCTGTTTCTTCAAGGTTAAATCCTCCTAATTCAACAAACTCAATGCGACCGGCAAGAGATTCTGAAGATTGTTTGATTAAAGAAGGCGATGCGCTGCCCAGAATCAAAAATTTCGCGGGACAATTTTTACGGTCTGACAGCACCCGTAAAACAGGGAAGATATCCGGACGCTGTTGTATCTCGTCAATGATAACCAGACCTTTTAACGGCTCCAGAAATAACTGCGGGTTCTCCAGTCTTGCCAGGTCCGCGGGCGATTCCATGTCAAGATAATGACAATCTTCTGCCCCGACAAACATATGGGCAAGGGTAGTTTTGCCGCATTGCCTGGGACCAAGCAAACATGTAACAGGGGTTCTTTTGATTGCCTTCCTGAGAGAGATAAGATATCTTTTTCTTGGAATCATGCGTACATTCTATCATTGAAATTTCGGAGTGTCAATCCTGTTTTTCAAGGATGTATTTCATATGAGTTCATATACAGCATCAAGATTGCTTTTTATATTGATTATAATTATACGCAATTCGCAGTATTGAAAATCATGTGGTTTGGGGTATAATAAGTGTACGGCCTGGTAGCCAAGTGGCAAGGCAGCGGTCTGCAAAACCGTTATTCGCCGGTTCAAATCCGGCCCAGGCCTCTCAGGCTCTCAACTTTTGCTCTACTTCCCTTCTGTCTTATAGATAAGTGATACTTTCAATTCCGAGGGTATCATTCACCTTCTGAATAATCTTGCTGTGGTCACCATAAACCATTATCCAGTGCCTTCCCTGATAATCTTTTGCTATGTCTTTTACCTCACTGTTCACCTTTATCTCTACCTGCGTTCTACAGGTAGAAAAATATGTATTTTTCACAATTTTCCCTTTTATAATTAACATCTTGTCCAAAGAATCACCAGAAATACCAGTAACAGTAACTGTCTCAAAACCCTTAAGAATCTGAAGGGCAACCGCCTGCTCAGAAGGATGGTCAAAGTATGGATACAGATTAAACTTATCTCCCTTTTTCTGTTTATAGGAATGCAGGGTAGGAGAGGTGCAGTGAGAAAGCAGAATACGGTTATCGGAAGGGAATAGAAACGGATTAACCATAAAACCTGGAGAATCTGATGCATATACTGTAATCAGCATATCAAGCAGTGTTGTGGTATCAGCCTCACAGGCAGAAACAATCCCTTCATCGTTTAGTCTGCTTAATGCATAACATGGTGTTATATCCAACTTGGACAGGATGATTGAAGCCAGACAGTTAATAGTAAAAGCATCTGTTTTAGTTTCTTCTATTAGTGACTTTAGAAGCAGATACATCCTCTTTGCCTCAATGAGTTGTTTGTATCCAAGATAGTAAATCCTGCGGGCAGAAACTTTTATATCTGAAATATCCATCTCCTTGTTTTTCCACTCCTCCCATCTTTTGAGAAAAGACGGCGAACTTATATGCGTCCACCTTAAACCAAACCTTTCCTGGACAGCCCTCACCATTGCATATCCCCAGTCATGAGAATGGAAGGGCTCATACATAGGTTCACCTACACATAGAACATTTGTCTTGTTAATTTTGTACTTCACATAAAGAGATTTCAGGATAGCAGACAAATCACCCTTATCTTTACTCAGATAAACCCTGTGTGGAAGTTTAAGCAGATTGTCCAGTTCCCTCGTATCCCTTAAGAAATAAGGGTAGAATACACTACACCATAAGAGAATATATCAGAATAAGGCAGAGGTGCAATTACCACAGGTCTATTGTGGGAATAAAGAACATGGAACCACCTGTCATGGTAATTCTGGAAGGGGAAGACCACATAGACATCAGATATAGGAAGGTCTAAAATCTGACGTTCCTCATATATATGAAAAAATTCACTCTCCACATCCGCAGGTAGAGAATCAGAGAAAGATTTTTCTATGCTTTTTTTCTTGTGGGCGGTTAACTCAGAAACCTTTTCAAATATACTATTTGTCTTTTCCAGTTTATCTTTTTTAAGCGTATCCTTTGTTAATGTTCCCGACGTTCCCAAAAATCAATCCTGTTATCTTCATTTCTCCCCCTTTGCAGGAATTTGCCTGGTGATTATTTTATATGTTCCCGACCCAAGTTTTATCTTATGGTATATACCGCTTAATTCTTTTATCTTTTTGATATTCCCTGCATCTACCATTACACCATTCGAATGGACTTTTATATTCTTGAACCCCGATGCAGGAATATACACATCTGCCTTTGTATTAACTGGTATCTCTATTTCAAAAACGTTCTCATCATTCTTTGCCTCCCAGCTGCTTTTTATATATCCCTTCAGTGTCTTTAATGAAGCAGAGACATGTTTAAGACCCTCAGGGAGGAAAGGTTTGATGGTAATTTCTTCCCAGCCCGGCTTTGCTACCCTGATTCCTGCCAGATACCTGTAAAACCAGGCATCCACTGTCCCGAACATTATGTGGTTGTGCGAATTCATACCGCTGCCTGTAAGTTTCTCCCATCTCTCCCATACAGTCGTAGCACCCTCTTTTATCATATAACCAAAACTCGGATAACTCTCCTGTGTCATTATTTTATATGCAACATCTTTGTAACCACAGTCACACAGTGCATCAAGTATGTATTTCGTTCCCACTATGCCTGTATCAAAATGGAAGTCTTTGCCTATTGTTATGCCGTCAACCAGTTTTTTCACAATAGATTCCTTCTTATCCTCCGGTGCAAGATTGAATTGCAGCCCCAATGTATTTGATGTCTGGTCGTTATTCCCGTATGCATTATTCTTTTCATCAAGATATTTTTTGTTATATGCCTCTTTTATTTTCTGTGTTTTTTGAATTAATTTTTTATGGTCTTTATTGGTACCTATTATCCTTGCTATTTCAGAAAGAACTAAGACATCATGATAATAAGAAAATGCCGATGTTATCTCTCTCGGTGTATGTGTTGGTGCTACACTTCCAGGAGGACACCAGTCGCCATATTTTACATGTGCCAGGAGTTCATCCTTTGCCATTGATGATAAAAAATCAACATATTTTTTCATTCCCTGATAGTGTTTCCTTAATACCTCTGTGTCATTAAAATATCTATACAACTCATATGCGATTGTTATATATGCAGTTCCCCACGCAGGGTCTGCCGGATAAAGAGACCAGTACGGTGGTACTACGTCGGAGATACTTCCATCTTCCCTCTGTGATAAACTAATATCATCCAAGTATTTTGTATAGAATGCTTCCATATCAAAATTATATATTGCTTCCTCTGCAGTTAACTGTGCATCTCCCATCCACCCCATCCTCTCGGCTCGCTGTGGACAATCGGTGGGGATACTCATCAGATTGCTTAACTGCCCATATATAATATTGTTGTGTATCTTGTTTAATAAGGCGTTTGAAGATAAAAAACTTCCTGCTGGCTCAACTGCTGTGTGAATAAATATACCTTCTAAGGTTTCTATACCGGGCACTCCCGGGTAACCTGTCACCTCTACATATCTGAAACCATGATATGTGAAGTGCGGCTCATATACCTCAGTCCCATTACCCTTCAGGATATAGACATCCGTTGCCCTTGCCTGTCTGTTTACATTCAGGTTGAGTCTTCCCTTTTCATCAAGTACCTCGGCAAATTTCAGATTCACTGTATCCCCTGCCCTGCCTTCTACATAGAGTCTGACCCAGCCTGTAAAATTTTGACCGAAGTCAAAGACGTATACGCCGTATTCCGGGTTGGTTATACTTACGGGTTTCAATCTTCCGCAATCTTTTATAGGAGGCATTGTCTGAGGTACCAATCTGCCGCCGGGCTGTTCACAATATACAGCATTTGTCCATTTTTTATCATTAAAATTAGGCAGTGCCCATCCTTCTTCATAGAGTCGGGCATCATATACCTCACCCAGATATACGCCATTCTCTCTCACCGCACTTTTACCAGCCTTCCATGTTTTATCTGTTAAAACTATATCAGAGGTGCCGTCGGTATATCTTATGTGGATTTCAGCGAGCAATTTTGGTCTGTCATATCCGTATTTTTTAATGTAGCGTCCATTCCCGAGAGTAACTCCTGCTGTATTGCCACCTGACTTCAGGTTGCCCGTTATGTCATAGGTTGAATATAAAACCATCTTCTTATAGTCCGTCTGCCCGGGGTCAAGAAGTCTATCGCCGACCCGTTCGCCATTTATGTACAACTCATAGTAGCCAAGACCTGATATGTATATACGGGCACTTTCAACATCTTTTTTTACTTTAAAATCTTTTCTTAAATTGACCCCGAAGTAAAAAAAATCTTCTTTGCTTTTATATGATTCTAACCTGTCACCAGATATCCATTTTGCTTTCCAGTTGTCGTTTCCTATTCCTGTCTCAAATGTGGCAATCTCGCTGAATGGACTTACCTTTCCATTTTTATCCCACCACCTCACCCTCCAGTAATATCTTTTTAAATAATTCAGTTGATGCCCTTTGTAGTTTACATTAGCAGATTCTTGAGAGGTAATTTTCCCTGTATCCCAGAGATTTCCTTTCTTATTCTTTATCTGTTCAATATCATCTGACATTATTATCCGGTATGCCTTCTGGTATTGATTATTCTCAGTGTGTTTCAGTCTCCACGAAAACGCCGGGGTTAAGTTTTCCATTCCGAGAGGCTCTTTTGAATAATCACATTTCAGTTCAAACGGCGCAAACTTATTAGCGGTTGTCATTTCTCCTCCTTTGAAAAATTTAAACTGCTCCATTTTAAAATTCTTCCATTAAACTGTCAAGAATCTTTTGCAGAGATTTCTGAAGAAATGGGAGTAAAAAATGTTGTCATTGCGAGGAATGATAATCGGAGAATTCTTTTCAAAGGTAATATTACTGGCAAAAAATAGCCTGTCCCGTTTTTGGTATTGACAGATATATTTTAAAAGGTAAAATATTACTAAAATGATTATATTACTTTGTAAAGGAGGAAAGACTCACAATGAAGGTTTCAACGAAGACAAGGTACGGTCTCAGAGCTATGGTTGACCTTGCAAAGCACTATAAAGGTAAACCTGTCCTTGTAAGAGAGATAGCAAAAAGGCAGAAGATTTCCAACAACTATCTTGAACAGATAATGCTGTCTCTAAAAAAAGCAGGGCTTGTTGAAAGCATAAGCGGTGCCAGAGGAGGCTACATCCTTATCAAAAGGCCTGCGGAGATAAAAATATTCAATATTGTAAAGGTTCTTGAGGGTTCCATATCGCCGGTTCCCTGCATAGACCACAGAGAGATATGTAAGCAGGAGGATGACTGTTCAGCCAGAAGCCTGTGGCTGAAGGTGAAGAAGAGCATAAAAGACGTTCTTACCTCAATTACACTGAAGGACCTCACGGAAGAGAAAAGAAGAAAGTCATCAGATGTGGTAAAATAATGTAACTATTTTTAGGGCAGTTCAGTATATTATAACAAGAGGTTGTGTCAGGAAACAGATAAGAGATGGAATGATAAATTCCCCTTAGTCCCCCTTTTTCAAAGGGGGAGAAGGACGAGAGGAGTCTCACTTTTCAAAGAGGGAGAAGGCAGGAGAACGCCCCTTTAACAAAGGGGGGGTGCTGGTGCGAAGAATAATGAGCACCGTTTAGCACTGAGGGCGAGTCGGTGAGCCCGTTGACCGAAGCACGAAGTGCAAGAAAGAGGGGATTTGGA
>CAYORP010000260.1:0-6352 GCA_964406415.1 uncultured bacterium | reverse complement strand
TTTAATATCATTTCTCACCCCTGTTAAAATCTCCCGAACTGTTCATTCTAACACAGATTCCAGTATACGGCAAATTCTCCGGAATGCCAGATAAGCAGGTGTAAAAGTTCATCCTGAGGTATTACCAGTAAACGTAACGGGTAAATAAATCACGGTCAGCGCGAGACAAACCATTTACATCGGGTATTATATAGCGGTCATCAAAGACATCCAGCAGAACCTTTCCGGACTCTCCGAAATCAAGGGTTCTGTGCGACGTCCATCTCATATCAAAGTTTTTTGGTCCCTTGTCTGTCTCCACCTCAAAGTGTAGAATCCCAAATTCAAGTTTTATACTGTAAATTTTCTGTATCACATATGCAAAATAGTGCTTTCTCATTACCTCAAGGATAATTTCCCTTGCCTCCTCAGGGAAAATATCAATATTTTCTATAACTCCTATCTCACTACTATTGTCATATTCATCATAATAGAAAAGAAAGATATATCTGTTAGGGCATAATATGGGAAAGGCACTCACGGCATATACACCTCTGTAAAGATTCCCTTTAGAATCTGTCAGGTGCATAAGATTGAAAGTCCCCCTGAAGATTTTTATATCCTCAGGTTTTAAAAATTGTACCTTTATACGCTCAGAATTTTCCATTAGAAATATCCTTATTCTTCAATAGACGACAGTTTTGTCTGTATCTCTACAAGTTTAAAGTATGTCCCTTTTCTCGCCATAAGTTCGTTGTGACTGCCGAATTCTACTATCCTGCCTCCATCAACCACATATATACGGTCTGCCCCCCTTAAGGTAGAAAGTCGGTGTGCAATAGCGATTGTAGTTCGTCCCTTTGTCAGTATAGCAAGTGCATCCTGTATCTTCATTTCAGATTCGGTGTCTACAGAGGATGTTGCCTCATCCAGTATCAATATCCGCGGATTGCACAAAAGAGCCCTCGCTATGCCTATTCTTTGTCTCTCTCCACCTGAAAGCCCTGAACCTCTCTCCCCGAGAAGGAAGTCATATCCTGTGGGCATCTGCATTATGAAATCGTGGGCATTGGCTGCCCTTGCAGACGAAATTATATCCGAATAGGTTGCGGACGGATTTCCATAAGATATGTTTTCTGCTATTGTCCCCCTGAAAAGAAAAGGTTCCTGTAAAACAAGCCCTATATTATGATGCAAATCATCACTGCTGATATTTCTTACATTATGACCATCCAGCAGTACTATACCCTGTTGAGGGTCGTAAAATCTACACACAAGATTTATAATTGTTGTTTTCCCACTGCCGCTTTTTCCTACAATACCTATCATTTCACCCGCATTAATCTTGAGACTTATATTTTTCAACACCGGGAAATACGGTTCATAACCAAACGTCACATTTTGGAACTCAATATTGCCTGTTGCCCTTTCAAGGCGAATCGGCTGTGCAGGAGGTTTTAGTGTAGATTCGGTATCAAGAATTTCAAATATACGATGCGTTGCTGTGGTAAATCCGCTGAACCAGTTTGAGAGTAAAGTTATACTTGACAGGGGCGCATAAAACATTGCTATGTAATTTAAGAAGGCAATTAATTCTCCAAGAGTTAGATGTGCTGCAAGAACCCGTTTACCACCGGCATACCAGACAATAAGGCCACCCAGACTGAACAGAAAAGCCATCATCGGGTTAAATGCAGATACGCTTAGATTGACATTGCGGTTTGAATCTCTCAGGTCAAAAGAACGTTTCTCAAATCTTTCAATTTCTTTGTTTTCCTGGGCAAATGCACGTACCAGACGTATACCGGAAAGGACTCCATTAAGGAAACTGGACATCTTAGTCTGACTGTCCCATAACCGGTAGTATCTTGGGTAAATCCTGTGCCAGAAAAACCATGTCCCAAAGATAACAAAAGGTATTGGTATCAAGACATATACCGCCAGAGTAACGTTGATTGTAAAGAGCATAATCCCTATGCCTACAAACAAAAGTATGTTGATGAGAAATCCATGCCCTATCTGTGAAACAAAGCCGTGCAGCATTTCAACATCAGAAGAGAACCGTGTCATCAGCATCCCAACGGAGTTTTTGTCGTAATAATCTATTGACAACTGCTGAAGTTTTTTGAACATCCGATTGCGTAAAGAATAGGTTATAAGGGTACCTACGGAAGTGGAAAGTGTACCTATTACCATGTTCAACTGAGCGCGGAAAAGTTCAGTAAATATAAGAGCGAGAACCAACCACTTCAACCACTCCACATGTTCTTTTGTTGTCAGAACGTCATCAACAAGAATCTTGACCAGACGTGGAGGTACAAGACTCAAAGATACGGATATTGCAGTAACAATAAATATGGCAATCATCCAGTGCATGTATGGAGATATTAACGAAAAAAGCCGCACTATGATGGCTCCTTCTTTCCCGCATCTTGGACAGGGAGAGCCTTCAGAACGCAGAGGCATACCACAGACTTTGCATAATAGTGGGTGGGGTTCCTGTAAAACCTTATTATCTACAGTTTTACCCTGCTTGAGATTTTCAATCTGGTTGACCATTCTCTCAAACCGGTAGCGTAAAGAATTGGTAAATCTTGCTACATCCACATACACACCCTCAACCTTGGCCTGGAGAAAAGCACTGCCAACGGTGCAGTAAACCCTCACCGTCTCAATATCTGCCATATTCAGAACAACAGTTTCGCCTTTCCCCTTTTCAGGAACCGAAATAAGTTTTTCCTGCGAAACAAGAATCCAGAAGATGGAAGGATTACCCTGAACATCAAGGTCTGCAGAAGCCATCAGTTTAACATCTTTAATTGCTATTCCCAGTGCATCTAAATATGATAATACCGTTATAGGTGCTTCCATAATTCCCCCGCGTAACAGGTCTAATTTACACTACTTTAGATTTTTGTCAACACCCCGAACTTGAATTGTTCATCATCCGGGTATATAATAACCCCATTATGACAAATCTACTACATACGCTGAAAGAGTATGAAAGCATAGAGAATATTGAGGGGCCTCTTATTCTGGTTGAAGGGGTTGAAGGTGCCAGTTACGGGGAACTCGTGGAAATTACGCAGGAAAAAGGGAAAAAACGTCTGGGTAAAATACTTGAGGTTCATAATGACAGAGCACTTATACAGGTATTTGAAGGTACATCAGGACTGAGTGTTTCAAAAACAAGGATAAGGTTTACAGGAAAAAGCATAAATTTCGGAGTTTCGCCGGAAATACTCGGAAGGGTATTTAACGGACTGGGGAATATCAGGGATGGTGGTCCTGAGATAATCCCCCAAAAATATCTTAACATAAATGGTTCTCCTATCAACCCGACAAGAAGAGACTATCCCTCTGAATTTATTCAGACAGGCATTTCTGCCATAGACGGTTTGAACAGTCTTGTACGTGGACAGAAACTGCCCATATTCTCAGGGTCAGGACTACCTCATAACCTGCTTGCCACCCAGATTGTAAAACAAGCCAAAATTCCTTCGGAGAAAGAAAACGTGAAGTTTGCCATAGTTTTTGCCGCAATGGGAATTACCTTTGAAGAGGCTGAGTTTTTTCAGAAGGAGTTCAGAGAAGCAGGAGCAATTGAAAGATGCGTAATATTCATAAATCTTGCAGATGAACCCGCCATAGAAAGGATTTCCACCCCGAGGGTCGCATTGACAACAGCAGAGTATCTCGCATTTGAACTTGATATGCATGTGGTTGCCATCCTAACAGATATGACAAATTACGCAGAAGCACTGAGGGAGATATCCGCTGCAAGGAATGAGATACCCGGAAGGCGCGGATATCCTTCATATCTGTATACAGACCTTTCAACAATCTACGAACGTGCAGGCAGGATAAAGGACAGACGGGGTTCAGTAACGCAGATTCCAATTTTAACCATGCCTGAAGATGATAAGACACACCCCATCCCTGACCTTACAGGTTATATAACTGAAGGTCAGATAATTTTTTCACGACAGTTGCATCTTAAAGGCATCTACCCTCCGATTGATATACAGACATCTCTTTCAAGACTGAGAGACAAGGGAATAGGAAAAGAATCAACAAGGGATGACCATCCCTCTGTTGCAAGTCAGTTATTTGCATCCTATGCCAGAGGTAAAGAGGCCGAAGAACTTTCAGTGGTACTCGGTGAAGCATCTCTCAGCGAAACCGACCTTGCCAATTTGAATTTCTCAAAAAAGATTGAAAAGGAATTCATTTCACAAAAATCCAATGAAGACAGAACAATTCAACAAACGATTGACAAAGCATGGGAGATAATCAAGACGCTGCCGAAAGAAGAAATAAAAAGAATAACCCCGGAGATTATGGAGAAATACTGGAAATGAAACTCAATATCAACCCGACCAGGATGGAACTTTTGAAACTGCGGAAGCGTATGCAACTGGCTAAACGCGGGCATAAACTTCTTAGAGACAAGGAGGAGCAGTTGCTGATTGAATTCCGGATACTCGTTGACGAGGTTAAAAAATCAAGAAAAACTATTGAGAAAGACCTCGGCAAATTTTATCTTGAGGGACTGAAAATGAAAGGCATCCTTGATAAAAAAAACTGGGATACCTTAATTACTGGAAGTTTTTTCAAAACAACGTTTGCCGTTGAGACCAGAAGGGTTTTCAATATCCCTGTATCTGAAATACACCTGCATGTAACCCCCGAAAAATTCCAGCCGGACCATATGTTAACGCCCTATCATTACCATTTTTTGCATGAAGGTAGAAAAATAATGAGGCACCTGACAAGAATTTCATTTCTTGAAAACAAACTGATAAGTTTTGCCTCAGAGATTGAAAGAACAAGAAGGCGGGTAAATGCACTTGAGTTTGTTTTAATCCCCAACCTGGAAGAAACAATAAAGTTTATTACCTTTAAACTGAATGAGACTGAACGCAGTTCCCTCGTTATGCTGAAGCACATTCAACTGACCCGTCAGTAGAAATTCTCTCCTCTCCCATGGCAGGAGAGGGTCCCATCTTTTTGCCCTCGCCCCTTGGGGAGAGGGTTAGGGTGAGGGGCTATTCCCGGCACACGGTATTTTTTAGAACCCCAATACCTTCAATATCTATTTCAACAGTGTCGCCTTCTCGTAAGAAAACAGGTTTTTCTCTTGCAAAACCTACTCCAGAAGGAGTGCCTGTCATTATCAGTGTTCCGGGTAAAAGGGTCATCTGTCTGGATAGATATGATACTATCCTTGCAGTACTGAATATCATATCAGAAGTATTGGAATCCTGCATAACAACGCCGTTCACCCTTGACTGTATTCTGAGATTATCTGGATTTATGTCTGTAACGATATAAGGCCCCACAGGGGCAAATGTATCAAAAGACTTTGCCCTTGCCCACTGCCTGTCATACTTCATCTGGCAATCTCTGGCACTAACATCGTTCCCGCAGGTATATCCAAGAATATAGTTATGTGCTTCCTCTTCATAGATGTTTTTTGCACGCCTGCCGATAACTATAACAAGTTCTGCCTCATAATCAACGAAGTCGGGTGCTTCTTTCGGCAGGAAAATATTCTGCAGGTGTCCTGTAATTGCTGTAGTCGCTTTTAAGAAAATAACCGGAGCAGAAGGTATATCCATACTGCTTTCTTTTGCGTGCTCCTTATAGTTAAGCCCGAGTGCAATGATGTTCGGCGTTTCAACCGGAGGCAAAAACGTTCGTACTTCCCCGATACGCACCCTGCTCCCCGTCTCTTCCGGCTCACCGGCAAGCGGGGATTTTTTTATTATGTGTATTTCTTCACCCTCCAGAATCCCATAATTACCATATTTATCTGAACCGTCCGCTATTATCCTGAGATATTTCATCTTCCTCCCTGTAATTTCCCACGTATTATATTTCTGTTTCACTCATTTGAAATAATATCTTCTATCTTTACCTTTTCTCCCTTTTTATGTGACTGCACAGCAGCCTCAGTGACGAGAAAGGCATTAAGTCCGTCTTCAAATGTAGCAATTCCTGATTTTTTGACATCCCCACCATTAATATAATCTGCAAAAGATACATATAGATTGAGTGTAGGGTTATCCGCCGAAGTCATTTTTTTTGTATGGACGTATTTTACCTCGCCTTTCTGTCTTCCTAATTCCGTCCCTGAAGTTTCAGAGAAAGAGACCTCTACAACCTTTATGGTTTCATCGTTTTCTTCCTGCGCACTGCCTTTTTTACCGATTAACTGGACAGTATTTTTGAATTTTACGCCCCCCATACTGGCAATAAGATTACCTGTTCTTACGTCATCTTTCTCTCCATAGTTTATGTGCAAACAGGCAAGGTCATACGCATCCGTATTTGTGAAGATTCCCTGTTTGAGTGCGGCGTATACAGAGAC
>CAYORP010000259.1:0-3226 GCA_964406415.1 uncultured bacterium | reverse complement strand
ATGCTTCAAATGGTTGCGAGGCTAAGCCGAAGCAAACCCGGAGATTCCTCACTTTGTTCGGAACAGGCTGCGCAATCTCAATGACATCCTGAAGTATTTTAAATCATTTTTGTCTATCTCTTGACATTTTTGTTTTTTGTTTGTATAATAATGTAAAATTGAATTCAATATTATAAAACAAGATGACTTTGGTATTCTTCCCGTTTTTATCCTTTCCCCTCGGGGGAGAGTGAATAAGTGGGGGGGGAGGTAAAGCAATGATACAGGTACTGGACAGGGCTTGTAAGATACTGGAGTTTGTTGCAGAAAGGCCTGAAGAAGCGAAAGGGCTCAGTGTGATTGCGAGATATGTCGGGTTGAATCAGGGCACCTGTGCCAACATTGTAAAGAGTCTGTGTGAACAGAATTTCATTGAACAGGTTGGCAGAAAAAAGGGATATATGCTTGGACCGCGCGTTTATTTTCTTGCACGCAACGGACCCTACAGAAAGGATATTGTTACTTCTGTAGAACCCCTGCTGACCCGACTTGCGTCCGAAGTGCAGGAATCGGTTCTTATCTCAACCCTGCATCAGGGTAGAAAATCTATCCTTCTGGAGGTGAACGGCAACAGGGTATTGAACGTAAAGAGAGACTTTTTGCTTCAGGAAACCGTATACAATACTGCCACGGGACGCCTGTTGCTTGCCTTTTTGTCTTCCGTGGAACTGAAAAGTTTTATAAGCACGAAGGGACTGCCGGATAAAAAAGTCTGGCCTGAAGCAGTTACAGAAAGAGAACTTCTTACCCATCTATCCAGTATAAGGAAAAAAGGTATGATTATACACCGTCCTCAGAAGGATGTAGTGGCAATAGCATATCCGGTTAAACAGGACAATGTGGTTATTGCAGCACTCGGTTTGTATCTGCCGTCTTACAGGTTTAAAGGTGCACACCGGGAACAGATACTGCAAAAAATGAAGGAGACAGCTGAAAAAATCAGCGAATCTATTATCCCCTGACGTTTTCCATTTCTTTTAGGGGGAAGGGAGGATTTAATGGACTTAACTAATGAGATATTTAAGATGGCAAAAGACCTGGGTGGTGACCTGATAGGGGTAGCACCGGTGGCAAGGTTTAAGAATGCCCCCCTGCGGATGAGTCCTCTGGGATTGTTACCATCTGCAAAATCAGTTATTGTTGTTGCCATCCATCATCCGGATGCGGCTGTAGAACTGGGGGGAGAGCCTACCCCGCATGATACCGGGCCGTATAACGTACAGGGATATATGAATTATAGATTGGATGACATATCTTTTTTGCTTGGAAGGTTTTTGGAAGACAGGGGATATATCACGCTCCCGATAGTATCTACCAATATCTGGCGTTACCATGCCTATAAAGACCTGAAGGTGGATTTTGCCCCTGACCTTGCCCACCGTTATTCAGCGGTGGCTGCAGGACTGGGAGAGATAGGGTGGTCGGGGCTTTTTCTTTCGCCCGAATTTGGACCGCGTCAGAGAGCAATTTCAATTATTACAGAAGCAGAACTCAGACCCACCCCTATGTATAACGGTCCTGCTCTTTGTGACAGATGTATGGAATGTGCCAGGAACTGTCCGACTGTTGCCTTCCACAAAGAGGTGAAAAGAATAAATAAAATAGAGATAGGTGGGAAAGTATTTGAGTTCCCCGAGATAAACAAGTGGCGCTGTGCCTGGGCAGAGAATTTCGGACTGAGCCTTGACCTGAAGATACCTGAAAAGGTGGATGAAAAGGTTATTCTGGAACATATGGAAAAATATGGATTTCGCGGAGGAGAGGAAGGCAGTTGTTTGAGGTTCTGTATGGTCCCTGAAAAGAGATATTACGACCTGAACTACTCCAGAGCCCCACGACGGAAAAAAGAAATTCTTGTCTCCGAAGAGGATGCCTGGCAGAAGATAAAGAACATATGCAGGGAGAGGGGAATTGATGTCTATTCGGTTTCTTCTGTGGATTTCTTCAGTGAGGATAAGACGATTCATCCTGAGATGCATCTGCCGGATGCTGTATCAGTCATTTCTCTCGGTGCGAAGGTATCCCCTGAAGACAGGGGAAATGATGATGTTTTCGGAGCGATACACCGCAATCTGAGATACGCTGCATTTGACATAACTCACTATCTTGACATAAACGGATATTCGGCAGTTATGCAGACAAAGATACACAATAATATTGTGGCCCAAAAGACAGGAATATACAAAGAAGATATGTTGTTTGACACTGTACTGACCAGTTTGAAGATTAAACCAGGTGTGTTTTTTAACGGGACAAAGAAAAAAGAAACAACTGTTGCTAAGAACAAGATAAAAGAATTCTGCCGTAAGATTGGGGTTGATATGGTGGGAGTGTTTAATGACGAAAGATTTAGAGAGTTTAAGAGAACATTTGAAAAGACTGTACGCATTCCGTCTGAAAGAAAGGCGGTAAGAGATGCAGGAGCAATATATGGAATCTACATACCTGAAATTTATACCGAAACCATAGATTTGAAGTCACCGGAAACATGGCTTGAGGGTGCAAGGTCGGTGATTGTTCTGGGACTTCATTACACCCACAGTTCTCTGGATACAGCAAAGGTAACTCCTGCAGAAACAGTCAGTCCCTATGTTTTTGCACAGAGTGAGACAATGTTTTTGTTAAGAGATAGGGCACTGAAACTTGTCAGGTATCTTAATTCTTATGGATACCGGGCAACCTTTACCACTGACCTTACGGGATTATCCTCAAAGGTGATGATGAATTCGCGCGAGAGAATACCGGATGCCAGGGCAAATGTTTACTCTTCATTACTCGCGGGTCTTGCTTATCCGGGATTACACGGCTATCCGATTACGAGAGAGTATGGTACAAGGCAGAGGTTTATAGCTGTTGTTACGGATTATCCTGCGGACAACGACCCTCTTTACTCGGGCGAGTATGCCTGTGAAAAATGTGAGAAGCCCTGTATTTCTGCCTGCCCGACTTCTGCGCTGAAAAATAAAACTGTTGACTTGAAGATTGATGGTAAAAGTTTCCAGATACCACTGATTGACCATTTTGCTTGTGACTGGGCAAAAAGGTACGGCTTAAGCGGTAAAGAGGGGCCTCAGTATTATGGAGTGGATAGAGATGTACCTGTCCCCAAAAATAAAAAACCGGAAGAGATTGTGAAGGCAATTAACAGCGTGAGGTGGGGCATACAGAAAAGACATCTGAATATATG
>CAYORP010000258.1:0-8084 GCA_964406415.1 uncultured bacterium | reverse complement strand
TAAATGGTTAAGAACTGTTATTGCGACTTGGACGTCAAAAAGTGTTTCTTTTGAAGGCGTTTTATAGTTTAATGCTATTCCGAAAGGTTTGCCACCAACCGGTTGTTTATTAGGTAAAAGAGGCTCACCGCTCAGAATAGTCAAATTAAGGAATTTCAAGAAACCGCTTCCTGTTCTGTCTATGCGGTTGGCGAGGGATTGTCCTGTTACTTTCTGTCTTGTAGTTTCCAGATACTTCTGGACCACTTCGTCAACAGGACCGGTTGCGGCTATATGACCTTCCTGCAGTAAAATGGCGCGGGTGCAGAGGGACTGGATGGCGGCAAGGTTGTGGCTGACGAAGAGGATGGTTCGGCCGTGCTGTGTGCTTACCTCATCCATCTTGCCCAGACATTTCTTCTGGAACTCGGCATCGCCCACTGCAAGTACCTCGTCTATGAGCAGTATCTCAGGTTCAAGGTGGGCGGCAACGGCAAAGGCAAGACGTACGTTCATGCCGCTTGAATAACGTTTTACCGGGGTATCAAGGAATTTTTCCACGCCTGAAAAGTCTACTATCTCATCAAACTTCTTGTCTATCTCTGTTTTTTTCATCCCCAGTATTGCGCCGTTGAGATAGATGTTTTCCCTGCCAGTAAGTTCAGGATGGAATCCGGTGCCGACCTCAAGCAGGCTGGAGACCCTGCCTGTTATCTTTGCATAGCCTTTAGTGGGTTCTGTTATACGGCTGAGGATTTTGAGCAGTGTAGTTTTGCCTGCGCCGTTTCTGCCTATAATACCCACTTTTTCGCCCTGCTCCACTTCAAAGGAGATGTCTTTGAGAGCCCAGATTTCTTCTTTTTGTGGGTCGGCGGTGGATTTACCTGCGGCTTTTTTCCAGAAATTTTTGGCCCCGTCTGTCAGTGTTTCCCGCAAACTTGTGTAGTTATGAGCGCCCCTGGCTTCGTGGGTGATGGTGTATTTTTTGCCCAGTTTGTTCAGTTCTATCGTGTTCATTGTTTTGGTTAAGTCCGGCACAGCCATTTCCATAAGGGGATAAGATTTATTGTTCTACCTTTGTATTTTGTTTTTCCTTCTTCATCCCATGTTATAACCGTCATATTATCACAATGGAGTTCTTTACCTGCGGCAGTCAAGGAATTCAATTCTCTTTCTCTGACGTTTATATTTGAGATGTTGTAACAGACCTGAATAATATCCGTGACTTTCCTGCCCTGTTTTAAAAGAAAATCCACCTCTTTGGTGCCGTGTCGGTTTTTCCAGTAATAAATTTCCAGGTCGGTATCTGTGTAAGATTTTCTCCTGAACAGTTCCACGGCAACAATGTTCTCCATTAATCGTCCTTTGTTTTCGGAAAACTGGAAAGCGACAGCATTGGCTATACCCGTATCCACGCAATATGCTTTTCTGGGGGACTGTATCTGCTGTTTAAGTTTATAGGAAAACTTTTCTACCAGAAAAACAAGATAGGTCATTGACAGGTAATCCACATAGTTTTTTATTGTGTGAACGTTTTTTATGGCGAGAGCCTTTTTTATCCGGCTGAAAACAATTTCATCACCGAAACCTGAAACCATGAATTTTGCCAGTTCTTTAAATGCCGTTTTGTGTTTTATTTTATACCGGAAGACAACATCTTTGTTGATTATGTCGGAATAGACCTTGTTAATGAACGACTTTCCGAATCTATAAGCCTCGGGCATCCCTCCTATGGAGATATATTCTTCAAGAAGTTGTTTTATACGTGCAGTATTTTTTGTGGAATAAACGCCGGTGTTGTCAAGTGTGAAATCCTTGATTTTGAGATATTCTTTAAAGGAGAACGGATAGAGGACAAAGTCCATATACCTGCCGGTAAGATGAGTGGACAATTCTCCTGATAGAAGGTTGGCATTGCTGCCGGTAAGGATGATTTTTTTCGTTCGCCGCAGGCGGTTTATAAAAAGTTGCCAGTCAGGCACATTCTGGATTTCATCAAAAATAAAATAATTCAGGTCTTTTCCGTAAAGTTCGTAAAAAGCGGAAACCGTACTGTTCAGGTTTTTTCCGTCAAATCCTGCCAACCGCTCATCATCAAAGTTGATATAGCCATAAGTTTCTTTGTTCAAAATCATCCATGAGAGAATGGATTTTCCGCTTCGCCTGACTCCTGAAATGACAAGAATGTTGGGGTGGGACAGGAATCCTGACAGTTTTTCCCGTGGAATATCTCTATGTATTAATTTTTCCCTTTGGAGAATTTCTTCTATTTCTTCCCGCTGGTCAACGATTACCCTTTTTACTTCTTCTGTAGTCATGTTCATAATGACAAGGTTTATGGCTAAGTCTGCTGTTAGTATTGACAGACTTGTATTATTGTAATCCCATTTGCTCCTGTTCAGCAAGAGTTCTGCAAATAGAAGCGGGACCCTCCTTATTCGTGATGGTGTATTTTTTCCCCAGGTTGTGCAGTTGTATTGTATTCATTGTGACAAAGTTGGTTGCCGGTAACTATCTTTTTTTTGACACTTCAAGCAATGTAGTTGCTCTCTTTAGAAAATCGTCAGCGTTTTCAATCATTTTTTTCGCTCCTTCTTCGGACCATTTCCCTTCTCAACGCATCTCTGGAATTCTACATCTATGCTGTTTTTTCCCATAGAATGATTCCCTTGTTTACTTCTTCAAAGAAGACTGGGTCTTTGGATTTCATCTCAATAAATTCAAGAGGTGTCCGGATTATTAACTGAATTTTTCTGTTACTATTGATTTTCTTTCTTACCATGTCGGGTGAATGTGTAATAACCAGTAAGTCAATATCACTTTCACTGATATTTATGCCTTCTGCCATACTACCAAACAAAACAATCTTCTCGCTGAACTTTTTTGCGTTTTTTATCAGGGGATAGACTTTAACGACATTATTGAAAATTTTCCATATTTTGATTACAGGATTTTCCAGGTTTGCAGAATAAAAAAATGTCTTGCCTTTTTTTTCAGACCTGATTAAATCTGTTTTTCTCAGTTTTTTCAGGGCGTTGTTTGTTCCCCCACGGCTCAATCTGATTTTATCTGAAATTTCTTTCTCAAAAAAACTTTTGTTTGGGGAGTCAGATAAGAACTTCAGTATTTTCTGATAACTCGTATTCGTAAATATATTCTCTTTATTCATTTTTTTGAACTATTATTCATTTTTTTGAATTCATTATACTGGGATTCTCTACTGATGTCAATATGTGTATAAGCAAACGTAAAAGTTAGTGGTGTATTTTTTCCCCAGTTTGTTCAGTTCTATGACGTTTCTCATAATAACATTGTTAAATGAGTGTTTTGAATTCTTTTTCGCTGAGATGAGCATCTTTAATTATTGCTTTAAGAGTGTACGGATTAACTCTCTTGTGGCGGGGGGTAATAAAGGGATTTGTCCCGTTTGACATACCAATATGTCTGCCTTCCTTAATAACTTTGAAGCCGGCTTTCATCAAGGCCTTGATTATCCGGTCAGAGGAAAGATCCGTAAACAACATTAAACGGCAACCTCCACTTCATAAAGCCTGCCTTTTTCTTCTTCGGAAATCATTTCCAGATAGGTATGTATTGCATCCTCAATATTATTCAGGGCTTCTTCAACTGTATCACCCTGGCTGTGACATCCTGGTAAAATAGGACAATGTACATCATAACCAAATTCGCTTTTGTGTACAACAACAGGATATTTCATGCTCTCCTCCATTATTTCACTGTAATAATTATACACTTTTGATGGTGTTTTGACAATAGAGGGAATAGAAGAAAATTCAGATAAAGTCGGCGAAGGTTTTTTCCGTATGCCTGAAGTAGAACAGTCCTGCTATACAGATTATTATAATCAATATCAGAGACAGTATAAAACCCGGGATGTAGAGTTTTACATCTCCTCCCAGTATTGCCCATCTGAATCCGTCTATGACACCCACCATAGGGTTGAGGGAATAAATGAAACGCCACCTTTCAGGGACTATGCTGCTGGTAAATCCCACGGGTGAGATGTACAGGCCGAACTGAACTATAAATGGAACGATGTACCTGAAGTCCCTGTATTTTACATTCAGAGCGGCAAGCAGTAAACTTGTGCCGTAAGCGGCAAGAAAGGCTATAAAAAGAAATGCCGGTAGAAGAATAATCCTGCCCGAGGGTATGAACCTGTAGAAAATCATCATTATGGCAAGGATGAAAAAGGAGATTATAAAATCCGTGAGGTTGACGACTATCTTGCTTGCAGGGATTATGAGGCGCGGCATATATACCTTGGATATCAGGTTAACGTTGTCTATAAGGGAGTTACTTGCACCGGTAAGTGATTGGGAAAAGAACTGCCAGGGTAAGACTGCAGCAAATACCATTATGGGATAAGGCACGCCCTCTTCGGAGGGCAATTTGGCAATCTTGCCGAATATGACTGAAAATACAATCATCGTAAGCACAGGACGTATGACAGCCCAGGCAAAACCGATGACTGTCTGTTTGTAACGGACCTTTATGTCCCGCCAGGCAAGGAAATAAAAGAGTTCCCTATAGTTCCAGATGTCACGCCAGTACTGTCTGTCAAAGCGCCCCGGTTTAATAAGTATTTCGTCTGGAGGCATTTTGTCCATAGCGGTATTATAGCACAGGGAAGGGAGGGAAAGAAAGAGAGATTGCTTCGTCGCTTCGCTCCTCGCAATGACAAGAGGGGGAAAGGGCAGGTAGTGAATTGGACCAGACCTGTCGTTATCTATCCAAAAGCATATCATAATCTTCTGCAAAGTACCTGTTCAGTACCACCCTTATAACGTTGACAGGTGCGATGTTGTCATATAAATCCTTATAATCACCGTCAGGGAAATAAACTGCGTTGAACGCATTGAAAGCATTTTGGGGGTTTTGCAGGTATACCTCTTTAGGTCTTGGACCATGGTCATTTTGGATGATGAATACAGGGTTTTTCCCGGTGTTGTTAATATGTGCGTTAACAATCTTTTTGACCTCACGAGTTATGTAAATATACTGGTCTAAGTATGCCCTGTTTATCCTGTCTTCCAGAGAGAGTGAATCTTTATTCTCTGTTTTTTGTGAAACGTAGTTTCCTTCACGGTCAAAAACGAATGGTTTATGCGGACACATAATATGGGCGTATATGAATTTGGGGCCGCGGAGAGGTTCTGCTGAGGTTAGATAATTCAGTACGTGTCTGGTGCCTTCATAGTGGATGTCACTGAGTTCAATAATTTTATATGACACAAAAGGGAATATAACAGATTTCTTAATCAGTTCTATGTAGAAAGGGTCTGTAACAAATAATCGTTTGAATCTCGCTAAATTCTGGTAAGAAAAGGAGATATCCGCATTATTGATTTTGAAGGAGGAATAGTGCAGGCTCACTCCTTCAATAACTATTATTTTGTAGCCGTATTCTTTAAACTTCCGGGTAAGGAGATTGTTATTAATCATCTTCATAAGCTCATTGGTTGGGGGAATTTTTGGTATATCAAGTTTCTTTTTTTTGTCCCCTGTCCTTATATTGTAAAAATGGTTCAGATACGCCTCTTTTGTTAAAGGACCTGTTACATAATCAATATTCAGCAAACTTGCAATATTCAAGAGTGTACTGGAATATCTAAACTCGCTGTCTTCAGCGACGAAAAACCCCTTGTTTCTGAGAAATTTACCGAATGAATCATTATCATAACCCCACTCTTCTTTTATGGTTTTAAGGTTGGCGTATTCGTCCAGAATTATCAGATATATGTCAGGATACCCTTTTTCTGCAAAAAACTTATTTACCAGACCTCCTGTTTCATGTTCAAATTTCAGGTTATTATACTTTTTGATAATTTCCGCTGAGAGAATGATAATGGTATTGATAATTATCAGAAATGATACGGGTACTATTAATATTCTGTTCAGATTATTCAGGATTTCAGAATGCCTGGATTTTTTAAGCAAATAGGCAAGTAATAATAAATAAAATGCCAGCAGTACAAGCATAAGATACGGATGACCCCATTTGATTGTTTTGCTGACTTCTGTGTACAGCAGTCCGTAGTTCCATGATATCACCAGTAACAGGGTGGATGAAAGACCTGCCATAAGAAAGTTTTTGAAGATTACCAGCCATATAAGGAAAAAGAGTATTCCTATCAGAAGGGATATCAACACAGGTCCCAGCAATTGTTTTAGCAGTAATTGGTTTGCGTTGTGTGCATACAGAGCCAGTACAGGGAAAACCGCAAAAAACAATACATTAAGCAAGGAGATTACCTTTTTTTGTCTGCGTAGTGTCATTTCACAGGGTATTTCTTCTTTCCATAAGGTACAGGACTCTTTTAGAACCTTTTATATTTACAGAGTTCCGTATCGTGAAGAACTTTCCGAATTCCGACTCAAAAAAATCTTTGGTATAACTGGTAAATATATCTTCCCTGTTTGATAAAAGCCTCTGTATCTGTGAATCTTCTTTGGGAATAAATTCAATAATTAGAGAATTACAGATTTTACCGAAAAATCCGGCAATTTCTTTAAATGGAAGGTTATTAGATATTGCCAGGTGATGAATAAGCGCAAGTGCAATCACTGTATCTGCTGTCCCTCTTTCCAGCAGGGACATCCTTTCTTTGTTATTCCATCCTGTACCGGGACTCGGATTTACCATATCAACCAGCAGAGGAAGAATGTTTTTGTTCTTTTCTGTAATAGACTGGATATAATTTTTTTCAACAGCAACCGGGTCAGCGTCAAAAGAAATTACCTGTGCTTCTTTATTACCTGCGACGCGGCTGAATATTCCTGTATTTGCACCGAAGTCCCAGACGGTCCGGGGCTTAATCCAGTCTAAAAAGTCAGATACTATTTGTTTTTTATGTGAGAAACCCTCCGGTGAATAATTTGTTTCTGCATAATAGTTTTCCCATTCAGTCTTCTGTGTTTGCCACTTCAGTTTTTTGATTCCGGATTCCAGACTGTCAATCAGGCCCATAAAAGAGAAACGTGTTACCCCGCCCTTTTTTATCACGTTAGTTTTTGAAGAGTAATGTTTCTGTGCTTTTGCATGAAGGTGAATGTGAAAAAGCAGTGGAATGACAAAACGGCTACGGAAAGGTAGAAGTGAACTTGCCAGGTCCAACGGTATGCCGTCCATGTGAATTTTTAGTAATTGGCTCAACCTGATATCTTTATACGCCATAACTGCCAGAGGAGCAAGAAAATGCTGGCAGAACTGCCTGTATGCAACCCATGGTTGGCCTTCGTTATATCTTTCAAAGGAAAGGGTATCAATAAATATCGGTTTCCCGTTTTTGAATTGTATATTATACGCACTGCAGTCTTTGAGTGACATCCCGAAATCAAGAGATTTTTTCTGTATTTCAAGGGTAAGCAGTGCGGCGTCTTTAAACTGGGAGAAAGCCCATTCGTACGGATATGATATAAATGGAACCTTGTCAGGTTTAATTATCTTGTAACATTCTTCGGGGAGAGGACTGTCTATCTTTACTTCCTCATGTGGAATTAACAGTTGTTTATCCGTGAGATATTTGTAAAGACCGGATGCCCTCAAAAGGTCATAGTTTTCCTTGTAATAAAAATTTATCTGCCTTAAGATTGTTTCTCCGCGGCTGAAAATAAATCCGCTCGGGTCTCGGAAAGAACCGAAAATATTTTGATTTTTTTGGGTATCATTCATGACTTTTGCTTCTTTGAGAATAACTTTTTGAAGAATTTAATTATTTTAGACCAGAATATTTTGATTGCGAACAGTCCACCTATAATAACTGCCAGAAGTACCTGCAGGATGTAACTTCCGATACCCGGGTCAATATATGCATAAGATGTTCGGGCAAGAACAACAAAAAAGAAAAAGATAAATATCCCTGTTGTAAAAAAAAACTTGAATTCCATATATCCTCGCTTTCTATTATGAGGCAGGTTATTCACATTGGTATTATAGCACAGGGAAGGGAGGGAAAGAAAGAGAGATTGCTTCGTCGCTTCGCTCCTCGCAATGACAAGAGGGGGAGACCTCGCAATGACAATGGGGGGAACACTCGCAATGGCAAATGGGAAGGCTCACAATAGTAAGGGGGGATGTGGAA
>CAYORP010000257.1:0-2506 GCA_964406415.1 uncultured bacterium | reverse complement strand
CTCCTGAGATTCGCCCGCAGGGAAGAGCCGATGCGCAAAAATATATCTCTCAGCGAGGTTATGGACAACGTGTTGAAGATGCGAGACTATGAACTCTCCACGAGGAATATCAAATATGAAAAAAATTACGAGATGGATATTCCGAACATAATGGCAGACCCTTCACAACTGGAACAGGTATTCTTGAACCTCATAAATAATGCAGAATACGAAATGAGGGAAACGGAGCAAGGAGGAACACTGACTGTCAATATTTTTCTGGAAGGGGAAAAAAAGGAAGAACAAAAAGTGGTTATTGAAGTTGCAGATACCGGCCCCGGTATTAAGAAAGAGGCAATGCCTAAATTATTTGACCCGTTTTTCACAACCAAGCCCGCGGGTAAAGGTACAGGGTTAGGCCTTTCGGTCAGTTACGGGATTATAAAGGGACACAGCGGTGAAATTTATGCAGTGAACAGAGAAGAAGGCGGAGCAGTTTTCACAATAAAACTACCCGTTATGGAGGTACCCAGTGACAAGTAAAGGAAATATACTTGTTGTTGATGACGAAGAAATGACAAGAGACATTCTAAACCGTTATATGCACCATCTCGGATACGATGAGGTGGAAAAAGCAGAAGACAGTGAAAAGGCATTTAACATTATAAGAAAAAAAGAATTTGCTCTTGCAATAGTTGACATCCATATGCCGGGCGAAAACGGTCTGTGGCTCTTGAAAAAAATAAAGGAATCCTATCCGGATACGAGGGTAATTATGATTACTGCCAGTGATGACATGAGAGACGCTATTTCCTCTCTCAATCAGGGTGCTGACAGGTACCTCACGAAACCACTTAATATAGAAGAAGTTCAGCATGCGGTAAAAAACTCTCTCGAAAAACGCCATTTAATTATGGAAAACAGGGAATACCAGAAGAACCTTGAGGAAAAAATTAAGATGAGAACCGAAGAGTTGAGAAGGTCTCTGCAAGACCTTGACATGGCAAACCAGACCATCAAAACCGCTTATATTGAGACCATATACCGACTGACTGTGACGGCTGAGTATAGAGATGAGGAAACAGGCTCACACATAAAAAGAATAGGTCATTATGCAGAGGTGTTAGCAAACGAAATGGGTTTTCCTAAAGAAACAGTCGGAATCCTTTCACACGCCGCTCCTATGCATGACCTCGGCAAGGTAGGAGTCCCGGACAATATACTCAGAAAAAACGGGACACTTACACCGGAAGAATTAAAAATTATGGAGACCCACACTACAATCGGGGAGGCAATACTTAAAGGGTCATCTTCCAAATACCTGCAGGTAGCGGAAAAAATAGCACTTACACACCATGAGAACTGGGATGGTACAGGATATCCTGCCGGACTGAAAGGTAAAGAGATTCCCGTTGAAGGTGCTGTCGTTCACCTTGCGGATGTGTACGATGCATTGAGAAGTAAGCGCCCCTATAAATCCAGCATTGGCCACAAAAAAACCTGCCAGATTATCAACAAAGGGGATGTCAAAACAAAACCCTCCCATTTTTCCCCTGATATTCTTAGGATATTCAACAAAAGAGAGGAGGAATTCGCCAGAATATTTGAAAAAACTCTTTAGTCTTTCTATTTATTCTTCTAACCACTCACTGTATCCTCCCCTTTTGTCATTGCGAGCGCCCTCCCTTTTGTCATTGCGAGCGTAAGCGAAGCAATCTCACGCTCTCCCACGTTTTGCCCTTTGGATTTAAAGCAGTAGTTGATTTTGCAAAAAGAATTGTAAAAATCGTAAAAGAAGAATTTGAGGGCAGAAGGCTATAAAAAGATAGAGGAGAGAAAGGCAAAAGAAACTAATCTCCCTTTATATCCCATATGGTTCAGATGAAACGGTTTACTGAAGATGTAAGGCAATTGTTATTACGTTTCAATCCCCTATAAAGCGGGTCATTCATTCTGACAGAAGAATTCTGAGGCCTTCCTCAATCCATCCTGACTGCCAGTGGTGTTTCATATATGGACGGGGAAGAAATACATAGGAAATTGTTGTATCGTACAGTTTATTAACAAACATGGACATCTCATCATGAAAGTTCTCACCGGAAATGAGTACGAGTTTGTGCCTTTTCGGCACTACACTCTGAAAATCATCCACTGTATGAATGGGCACATCCTTCTGCCAGGATAGGTTATCCCTGTAGAACGGAGATGTCCCCCATTGCGGCATTTTCTCTCTCGCAACCGGTGCATCAAAAATGATTGTACCAGAAACAGTGCCAGGAATCATGCGCACAATGTTCCACGCACCGAGTCCTGACTTGCTGAACCCCACAAGGATGATTGAGGAAACTCCAAATGAACGTATTTGTGCAACTGCTTCCATCCGAACAGTCTCGTTATACCAGACCATTGTGGGATAACGAACCTGAAGTAAATGGGCAGAGGGATAAATCTTAAGATTTTCCGGAATTGTTCCGTAGGTTTGGTCACCAGGTTCTGTTGCCGGTAATAATACAATATTTAGCATTGT
>CAYORP010000256.1:0-2597 GCA_964406415.1 uncultured bacterium | reverse complement strand
TCGCAGTGGCCTTCAATCATAATCTCTGTTTTAGGATTTGCCAGAAGGTATTTACCTGCTGCATTAAGTATTTCTCTTGCATCAGACCTTATGTCATATTTGTCAAAGTCAAAGTTGATATTCTGAAATGTTTGTACTGCTTCAGGAGATATTTCCGCAGGTGCTTTGAATATTTTACCCTCAGGTGTCTTTTCAACCGGAATAGGTTCGTCTTTGATTGCCTTTGCTATCTGTTGTGGTGTTGCTTTCCCTTCTTCTGCCGGTTTTACCTCTTTGGGCTTTACCACGGGAGTTTTCTCTTCAGGAGTTACCAGTGCCACTGCAGGCGTTTTTTCTTTGGATACCTTGGTTTTTGGCGGTCGTGCTTTTCTCGCGGGACACTCACAACCTGCAAATAAAACCATTAACAAACCTGCAACCAACAACCCTTTATATCGCATTTTATCCCCCTTACGGTTTTGTTACATTGTTTCGTTGTGGTTTTTATATTATACTGTGTGAAATTTTTTTGTCAATAGTGGTTGCTCCAGCTCGGGCTGAAAGAGTTGGATTTGCCCGGATTCAAATCTCTTTTTTCACCGGTGACTATATCAATTATCATAAGAGATGTCGGTTTTGATTTTATGTCGGAATATACCAGATGTCTGCTGTCCGGCGCCCATGAAATATCTTCACTGCCGAGTGACCCGCCTATAATTTTTGTTTCCTCTGTAGAAGGTTCGTATACTGCTATGCCGAAGGAACCACTTTTCATAAATGCATATGCTATGTATCTGCCGTCGGGAGACCACGCAGGAGATGTTGAATACCCGGATATGAAACTTATTCTTTTAATTCTGAATCCGTCTTTTGTCATCGTATATATCTGTGGAGAACCGTGACGGTCGGATACAAAGGCAATCTTTGTTCCACAAGGGGAAAAAGATGGAGAAGCATCTATTGACCTTCCAGCGGTGATGCGTCTCTTAAAACTGCCGTCAAAACCATATATGTACACATTCGGACGACCGGTCTTGCTGAGAACAACTGCGAGTTCCCCGGTTTTAAGGCAGGGGGATGCACAGGCATTAATTCCAGGTTCACCTATGAGTGTCTCAGTTTTCCTTGAGAGTATATCCATCTTCATCAGTTTCGCCCACCCGTCTTTATAAGAGACATAGAGAATAGTTCTGTGGGGGATTAACCATTTTGGATAGTGTACCAGATATTCGGCTTCAGTTAATCTTGTAAGGTTCTCACCGTCATAATCTATAGAATATAATTGGTATTTCCCCGTGGCGTCAGAGACAAATAGAACCTTGCTAAGAGCTATTCCTGGTCTGCCTGTAAAATTGAAGACTATGTCGTTGTTGACCTTGTGTGCAAGATAATAAGGAGTATTCCCGGACCTTTTATAATCTTTTTCAAAAAGTGTTTTCTCATCAAGGAGGTCCTCAACCCTGACGTTGATTCCGTCGGGCGTTTTTTCTCCTGTAATTACAATCTGGGTGGTATATTTCTTTTTGCTCTCTGCAGGATTTTCCACAAATAAAGATTCCTCAACGGTAAAATATCCTGAGTAGTCAAGGTCCCTATGCATGGTTTTCATAAATCCATTCCAGTAACTGTCTTCATTCATACCGAGCATTAAAACAACCTCTGCTTTTTTCTGCAGGTTCTTCGTAATCTTTAAAAATATTGTGGATGAGCCGTAACCTGCGGATGAAAAAGCGATAAGAATCATTAGCAGTGCCGTAACAAGTTTTCTCATTATCAACCCTCCGTTTTAAAGTCTATAACTATGTCAAGATAACTTTCGGATATTTCCTGTGGAAAAGGAGGCAGATTTTTTGTCTCCTTCACTGCGTCAATGACAGACCTGTCAAAACTGCTGTTTCCCGAACTTTTTTCAAGTGAGATGTTGTCTATCCTGCCGTTTCTGAATATTCTGAACGAAACTGTTGTTGACCTGCTGCCTAGGATATTATAAATTTCCCAGTTTTCCTTTATACTGCTCTGGACAAGAGAGATGTACCACTGCGGTACGGTCAGGCTTAGTGAGGAAATATTTGCCTGTTTAACAGAACTTTCAATCTTATTTATTTTTACAGGGGTTGTTTTGTTCTTATTACTGCTCTTCTCTTTTTGTTTGGATGTTTCTATCTTTGCACTCAGTTTTTCCCTGAATTTCTCGGCAGAGAAAGAAGAGACCTTCGGGAAAGGGCGGGTTACAGATTTTTCTACCGGGGTTTTGGTCTTTATCTCAGGCTTAACACTTCCGGTAACTGTTGGTGACATCTCCAATTTGGTTTGTTTCAGAATTTCTACAGGTATGTCTATAATCTGTACTGAGAAGACTTCGTGGGTCGTCACTACAGACCTGTTCCACGGAGAAGTGAATAAAACAAAAATACCCACACAGTGTATAAAGAGTGAGAGACCCAGACTTTTTCCCCTTATTCTGTCTGTGTCGCCAGTCCTATCACGTCTATTTTGCATTTTTTTGCTATGTCAAGTACCTTTATGATATTTTTGTAGTAGACATCACGGTCACCCTTGATGATGAGAGAGAGGTTTTCATCTCCTGCTCTCTTCTCCCTGAGTATATTATATAATTC
>CAYORP010000255.1:0-11592 GCA_964406415.1 uncultured bacterium | reverse complement strand
TAGGATGAGGGGGAGAGGAGAGGGATATTATCTACAGTTCAAGTATTTTGTTCAATTTGTCAGAGAACGGTTTTACTCCTTTCTTTGTTATAACAACCCCGTTTTCCCACCTTAGCCCATAGTCCTGGCAGTAAAGAAAGGTATCAACCTGGAAGGTCATATTTTCTTTAAGCAGATAGTCCGAGTGCGATTCCATCCAGGGCCTTTCCACCTCCATCATACCCAGTCCGTGACAGGGACCATAGAGCATATTTTTACTTACACCGAGTTTATCCCCATACTCATAAAACTTCTTCACCACCTCGTTTGCCTTTACTCCTGCCTTCATCCACTCCATCGTCTTAAGGTGCATATCCAGACCTGCCTGTACCAGTTTTTTCATATCCGGCGGCATAGACCCGATGCATACAGGTCTCCCCACACTGGATGAGTAGCCTGATACACGAGCACCTATATTTAACTGTATGAGGTTATTTCTGCCCAGTTTCGCATAGCCGGGCCTGCCTATTGCATGCGTGGAACTCCTGCCTGCCAGCACGTACTGGGGATGACCCTCATACTCCGCACCTTCGGAATACAACTCTTTCTCTATTATACCCACAACCTGCAGTTCGGTCATTTCTGGTTTCATCAGAGGCAGTGTTTTCTCAAGAGCAACCTCTGATATTCTAAATGCCTCCTGAAGCATTTCCATCTCAACAGGGTTCTTTATCATACGCAGGTCAACGATTAACTCATCGCTCTTTATGATTTCAGCGGAAGGAGCCGCTTTTTTAATGGATTCATAGACTGGCAGGGGGAAAATCTGGTAACCTGCAAGTCCTATCTTTTTTATATCGCTCCCGCACATCTCGCGGAAGATTGAGGAAAATGTATCAACCTTGATATCAGGATAGTCCGGTTCTGCACTTTCCCTGTATTCCACCATCTTGTAGATTTTCTTAATTCTGCTTCTGTCCGTTGCGTAGGTCTCGCTCTCAGGCCCTATGATTAACGCAGGTTCACCCTCTTTCGGGACAATGACTCCGGCACATTCAAATATGGGCCAGTAGTCGGAAAGGTATCTTACATTGGCGAAGTCCGCCTCGTTTGAATGAACAATCAACAAGTCCAACCCCTTTTCTTTTACCCCCTTCTGCACCTCTTTCCACCTTCTCTCAAACTCCGCATCCTCTATCCTGTACACCTTTCCCATTTTCTTCCTCCTTTATCAGAATGAATACTCAATAGTAGAAAGGGAAGAGTTGACGTGCGAGTGCGGAAGCACAGCAACAAGACAAGGTGAAAAGCGTAAGCGTTCGGGCGATAACCTTAACTCGGAGCTGTCTGAACCCTCCGTAGAGGAGGGTGAGGTCTCCGAGAGGACGATTTCACCGTAGTTCTTGTCTGTGCTGAAGCCCAAGGCGCAGCCTGTTTCCGAGCACGGAAACCTTTCCTTTCTGCTTCTCTATGTACTCCAGGTAAAAACTATACCCATGTTAAACGGCTTACCTTCCAGTAATAACTGGTAACCCTTCAGACATTCCTTGCTCTCAAACCTGTGGGTGATGAGCGGGGCAAGATTCAACCGTTTCCTCTGTATTTCTTTAAAGGTCTCTTCCCATGTATCAGCATCAACCCCGCACGTTGTTTTAATAGTCATCTCCCTGAACTTTATCTGGTCCAGGTCAATGGCCCTGTGTTCTTTGTCAAAATACTGTGCCTGCAGGAGTAATCTGCAGCCATATTTAGCATGTCCGACCGCCCTGTCTATTGCTGCGGGGACACCGGTAGTGTCATATATCGTTTCAAACCCTTCAGGTGCTATTGCATTGATATTTTTTTCAAAATCCTTATCATCAGGATTGAACGCGGCAAATCCGAGTTTTTTTGCGAACCCGATTCTTTCAGGATTGGTATCCATAAAAACCGGCAGGCCTTGTTTCAAAGTGGTCATCTGTGCCGCGCACAGACCTATGAACCCGGCGCCTATGAGCAGCATCTTTTCATCGGGTTTTACCTCAAGAAACTTTACGCCTTTGTATCCCACACCTGCGACTATGGTAAAAACAGTTGTTTCCAGTTCTGTCTTATCCGGAATGCTGGAGGATATAAACCTGTAATCTGCAGGACTGCTTACGGAATATCCACAGTGTGCGCCCCACATAGAATAGATTTTTTCTTTCCATCTGTTTCCTACACCGTACACGATATCCCCTTGATTGAAAATCTTAACCTCTTTCCCGCACCTCTCTACAATTCCTATCCTGTGATATCCGGGTACACAGGGAAACTGTGTTCCTATATGTTTACCTTTCAGTGTCCACCTTTCCGTGCCCGGAGAAATACCGGTTACCAGAGTGCGCACGCAGATGTCCCCGGCTCCGGAACCGGCACCTCAACAATCCTTATATCCCCCTTCCCTTCCGTAACCGCCGCTTTCATCTCCCATTCCTTTTAGTTCCACCCTTTTTAGTTATGAGAGCGAGAACCGTAAAAGTTCTGTCAAGACTTTTTATGTTCAATTTTCTTAACATCTATCTTGCCGGAAAAAACCCTTAAAAACGGTTTTTTGTTTTTCAACCCTGCAAGCCCAAAACCCGTTTCCGTGCTTATGAAAGAAGCAAAATCACCCTTTATAACAGGCCTTATATACAGTGTCTTCTCCACAGCATCATAGCGGATTCCCGTCAGCCCCTGAAGAAGTCCGTAGGAGGAAAGCGCCCTGCCGTACCAGTGCCCGCATTCGTACTCGTCAAAGGGATTTCGTCTCTTTCCATTATATCTCTCCCGTGCGGTTTTGACAATATCCAGCGCCTCTTTTACGCATCCGTGCATCATCAGATGAGATGCGACCTGGTACTCAATTCCTGTAAAAACCTCATTGCTGTAAGGAAACGGCAGTGACAGTTTCCCCCCTTCCGGCCAGGTGCACACCAGCAATCCCCCGTCATCTCCGAGTGCAAAGCCGGGCCTCTGCGGATTGGAATGCTTTACAAGCGTCTTTCTGAAATTGTATCGGTAAACCGATAACAGATGTTTTTTCACTTTCTTCTTGTCCACGACATTATTCAGTCCGCATACATTTGCAATCCAGTCGCCCAGAATGCCGTCGCTGAGGCACCCTTTTCCGTACTGATAGAGAGGGCCCTCTCTTGCAATAAATTTTCTTGCCTCTTCCGGTATGGCGCTTTTCCTGCCAGCCGGGTAAGCGGCCTTCAGGTTTTTCCACCGGATTTCCTGGTAGAAGTATTTTCCGTTGAAGAGGCGTGTTTCCATGTATTTTCTCCCCTTACCGTAAAGTTCTTTGTAAAGCGGCACAGAGTCGTTCATTGCTTCAGCCATCAGGCAGGCGGCTTTTAGCGCCCCGAGGTAAAAACTTCCGCACATCCCGTCAGGTCCCCAGAACTCAATATCGTAGGTGTTGTGGTGCGGCTCCTGTAAAATTCCCTTGTGTTCAGGGTCCCAGGTCTCTATGCAGTAATTCAAACTATTTTTAACCTTTTTCCAGAGCCCTTTCAGCCATTGCGTATCTCCGCTGATGCGCCAGTCCCTGTAAACCTTCATAATACCGCCCAGTTGTCCGTCGGCTGCCGCATAAAAGTCGTGAGGCGTTGGCCGTATCGGCAGCAATGCCCTGAATGTTTGATGCCCTTCCTCGTTCTGGTTCTCGTTGAACTCTGTCTGTCTCAGCGTCCTTTCCAGTCCGGGAAAAAGGTGTGCTGTTGCCTGAGCGTAGTTCCATACGTGGGTGCAGGAACCTGCGCAGGAGCCAAAGTTGTCGGCACATCCTTCCCAGCACCATAGCCTTCCGTCTTTCTGGCGGAGAACCGTGGGGGATTTGAGTATGGTAAGGTTTGCCGCGATGGCCTCAACAACCTCTGCGGGCAGGGAGGTCTTATAGAAACATTCTGTGAAACTCAGGGTTTTCTCTTTCAGTGAGGCATAGTTATCACTCCAGTAATCTGACACGTCTGCAATGCTTTTAAATCTGCCTGAATACCAGGGCTGGTAGAAAATATTTTTTGCTTTTCCTTCAGGCTGACTGCCTGTTCTAATGTTGCTTTGTGGTACATACCAGGAGAGCAGTAACCTTACGGTTTTTCTGCCGCGGGCAGGTATTTTAACCGGGACATAAAGGCTTCCGCCGGGGCTTTGCTGTTCCCCTTCTTTGACAGGAGGGTTGGCTGTACAACGGCATTTTTCAATCTCTTCCCAGACCATAGTCAGTGCGTCAAACCAGCCGCTGCGGAACCACCTGCAGTCAACACCCGTTTTTTCTCCGGGGACTGTTGCGCAGAAACTGCCCTCTGTCCAGGGCTGTTCTTTTGTCCCGGACTGATGAAGTATAAATCCATTTTTGACCGCCCTTACAGGGTTGTCCGTGCGGTCTTTTTCGGCCAGGAAGTTTTTTGAATGGAAGGAATATATCCCCTCAACCGTTTTCCCGCTGTTATTGATAAAGGTATATTCAATGGCCGCCGCGGGCAGACTGGAGTTATCCGCATCTCCCGGCATAAACGGGGACCATCCGGTTACCTCCACTTTCAAAGTGTCTTCCTCTCCTCCCCGGGAAGAGTGTTGGTGTGAGGGGAAAACGGGATAGTCCAGACTCACGGAGGCAAACGGGAATCTTGCGGTAAAGTATTCAGTTTTACATCTCGGCAGTCCGAAGTGAGTAGAGCCCAAGCCGTTGCCCGCCCCGGGCTGTCCGAATATCTTCCAGCGCGGTACCTGGCCTTCCAAAACCCGGGCGCTTCCATTCGCTCCCTTAATGCAGAAAGCGGAGAACATACACGGCTGATTGAATATTTCAGGCCTGTTGCGTATGGAAACGCTTGTCAGCCCGGCGTTCCCTTCAAGACAGAGCATCCCTGCGCCAATGCCCCCCAAAGGAAAAGCGATATAGTCAAGGTTTTCTCCCGTATATTTTGTAATTCCGTCTTTCTCTCTGCGCATCCCCATTATCTCCTTTACGTTTTTTATTCAGACTCTGCGGTCTTTGGACCATTTTTCACAGTCCCTGAGTAGTTTTTCTGCCTGTTCTTCGCTATTGAGTCGCCCTGTTTTTACTGTGTTTTTCACTTTTCAAATACAACCATCTGATAACCGTTTATTTCCGGAAGAACGACCCATGCGTAACCTTTTTCAACGGTAAATTTTATATCTTCTCCAGAGGGTGCAAGATAGACCCTTTTAATCTTCATCCCGTCTGTTCTTAATCCTATCTGCACATCTTTTAGCAGTATTGGTTCCTCTATTATCTGTGCCTTGCCACGTAGTTCCGGAAGGTAAGAAAGAATGTGTACAATCTTCCTGTTCTTTTGTTTCGTCACGGTAACCTGTGCAAAAGAGGGCAGATTTTTATATTTAATCAAGGGGCTGTTATAAATCCGTTCCAGGCAATTCCTGACAAGGGTTTTATGGGCAACCACCGCATCGTTGAAGTATCCCCTGAATACCGGGAAACTGAAGTGTAAGATGTTGCCGCACTGTACAAGTGCAGGTCTGCCGGTATCTTTCTCCGGCGGCGTATAGAGATTTTCCTGTAACCAGTCCCAGGAATGGACGTTAAAATATGGCTTGAAGAGTCTTGCCAGAACCTTTGCCCCACTGCCCGCTTTCATAGCAATGCCCGGTTCATAGATTGTCGTCGGCATATCCGGCAACCCTGATGATACTTCCTTTTCCGCCACGAAAAACGAAGGATTGTTTGTCTCCTCTCCTTCAAAGGATATTTTGTATTCTTCAAGCGCAAATTTTTTCTTTTCGGCATCAAGCCCGGCAAAAGCGGAACTTATTATAATACCTCCCCTCTTCAGATGCGCTTTAAGTTTCTTTTTAAGCGTATTGTCGACAGGAACATTGTCAGGCAGTATCACAACGTTGTATCTTGAGATGTCTCCGGCGCCGTCGGTTATGTCAAACTGGTACTTCAGTTCCATCAGCATCCTTGCGGCGCCTGCCAGACCTGAAGTGTCAAAGGCAAATCCCGGATACATAGCCATGGACGGCTCAATCACCGCAATATCCGTTACCGGCACGGCATTTTCAGTGAATCTGTCCAGTTCTTTTGTTTTTGAGTACACCCTTCCTATCAGGCTATAGACCGCGCTGTCAAGTTTCCCTCTCGGGTGCATATGGTCGCCTATGGAACAGGTGCCGCCGTTTGCAATGGAGTTGTAAAGGTCAAAGAGCAGAGACTGCTCGGTTCTAAGTCCGCCGAAGTCGGCCCAGGACTTGTGAAACCTTCCACTCATTGTAAAATAAGGCTTTTTCAGGGTTCGGGCGTATCTTATGAGAAAGGGCAGAGAATCGTATCCCCACTGCTGGTCTGTGGGGAGAACCTCCAGTTCTATGTGGGTCGGCTGTTTGCTGTAAGGCAGTCCGTTGAAATATATGTAGGCATCTCTGTTTTTGCCTTTCACTGCCTTTTTCACCTCTTCCATAAAACCTTCCGTTATACGCCAGCAGAATTTCTTTCCCTGCTTTTCGTCAGATGGGTCCATACCAAGTTTCTTCATCCCCTCAATACATTCTCCCCCGTAACAGGCAGACAGGGAAAAGCAGTCAAGGAAGATGCCGTCAACCGGGTACATCTCCATTACCTCTTTTACCATTCCGAGAAGGCGGTTCCTGTAACCGGTATTCAGACACATCTTCCTGAAAAAATGTCCCATATTATGCACGTCCATTACCTGACCGTTCTTGTTCACCTTGCACCACTCCCTGTGCTGCAGTGCCTCCTGATGGGAAAGTCCGGCGTTGAAATATGCCGCCACGCGGATGCCCTGTTTATGACATTCGGAAACCATGGGGCCCAGGAGGTCTTTTTTCTGCATCCCCGGGTGGACTATGCCGATTCTGGTCGGATAGTATGCAAAACCGAGGTTGCATCTGGCAAATACGGTTATATAATCCACACCGGCGTCTTTAAGTGTTTTTGCAAACTCTTTTGCGTCAAAATCCCTGCCCACGTCATAAACAGCGGGCATCGTATGAAAATCAAGGTGTATCGCCCTTTCAGGAAATGTTCTTTCCATTGGTTCTTGCTCCTCTTCTGTTTATATGCTGCGTCATTATTGTAATATAATAGAACGGAAGACACAAAAAATCTTTACAATAAAATGTGCCGACAGGGAACATTTTCCAGACTGTTCGCAACAGGGAATGGATAACTTAGAGATGTTGAAATATTGACAAAGCAAGAAAAAGAAAGTAAAATCAAGAAAAAGGAGACATTATGGATAAGTATACCCTTTCGGTGAAAGTGAATAAGAAAACTGCTGAACGAATGAAGAAATTTTGTGCCGAGCACGGACTTAAATACGGTTTCTTTGTGGAAAAATCTCTTGAGGAGAAACTTCTGTCAGAGGAATTGAAGGAAGACATCCTTGACCTGAAAGAGCACAGAAAGGAAGAGCCGTCAGCCGTCCCTCTTGAAGAATATATGAAGGTGCGTAATGTATAAAATCCTGGTTTTGCCTTCTGCCAGAAAAGACCTTGATGTTCTTGAACAGAAAATATTCCTGCAGGTCAGCAGGAAGTTGAATGAACTGGCAAAGAATCCACGGATGTATGGCTGTCAGAAACTTACTGCTGAGGAGGGCTACAGGCTTCGTTCCGGAGACCACCGAATGATTTACAGGATAGACGATGCAGGTAAAAAGGTTTACATATACAGAATAAAACACCGCAAGGACGTTTACCGCTGATTCATCCTGTATCAATAACCTTGTTTTTTTACGCTCTTATTGTAATTATACGCCCATATTTTTACATTGTCAGGGGCGAATGCAGATATGGAATTCTATGACCACCTTTGTTCAAGGTACTGTACTAATTACCTTTGACTGCCGGATAAAGTTTTAGGACAGGGTTCTCCAATCAGAAGAGGACCTCTTTGCCGGTTTCCGCACTCCTGTAGATGCCTTCCAGCATCTTTATCACCTCAAGGGACTCTTCGGGTTTCACCGGCACCTCTTTGTCCTTTTTAACGCATTCAAGAAATGCTCTTATTTCTTCATGGTGCGGGGTGACATTGGACAATGAGTCAAACTTCGCCTCTATATCCTGCAGGACGCCGTTTTTTTCAGTGCAGATTTTCCCATCCGGCCACCTCATACCCGCCTCGGTTCCGAAGAGGGTTGTTGAAAAATCCTCTGTCTTTTCCATATTGGCAAGGAAACTGGTGGACAGAGAGATTGTCCTTCCGTCTGCAAACCGTATAAAACCCACCGCAAAATCCTCAACGTCATATGCCTTTCTGTCCCACTCGCCCCAGGCTCCTCTTATGTCATTTCTTTTTGCCAGTTTTGTGTATGTTTCGCCCTTGACAGAATGAACCTTCGGGCACCCCATAAACCAGTATGTGAGGTCCAGGATATGAACGCCTATGTCAAACATAGGGCCGCCTCCGGAAAGTGCCTTTTTAATGAATGTATCCCTGGCAGGCAAAAGTCTTCTTCTCAGGGCAAAGGCAACTGCATAGTATATCTCCCCGAATACCCCACCATCTATCATCTTCTTGACTGCCGCGCTATCCTTTCTGAACCTCTGGTGCTGGGCGGCCATCAGTTTTTTCCCTGCCTTTCTGGATTCTTTGAGCATCGCCTCAACCTCTTTGACGCTCACCGCCAGCGGTTTCTCGCATATCACGTGCTTTCCTGCCTTCAGTGCATCAACCGTCACCGGAAAGTGCAGTTTATTTGGAGTGCAGATGTCAATGATTTTTATCTCGTCCATCTCAAGCAGTTTCTTATAATCGTCAAAGACATTGGGTATCCCGAACTCCTCTTTTGCCGATTTTCTCGACCCTTCAAAAGAATCAGCCACCCCCAGTATCTCAACATCGTCCAGTTTTTTCCAGCCAGGTACGTGGCATCCTCTTGCAATTCCTCCGAATCCTACTATCCCCACTCCGTATTTCTTCCCTTTCATTTATATATTTCTCCTATTGTTGACGGCTGTGAGGGAAGCAGTCCGAAGCACAGAGAACTTAGACAGAAATGGTACAGGAAATTTCTGGAAGCCGCAATGTAGCGGCGGAAGAAGATTTCCTGTTACCGTTTACCTCTGTCCTGAAGCGTCGTGCTCGGACTGGTTTACCTTATGCCATTTTTCAAAAATTTCTTTTTTAAGCGTTGAAGGAAAAGCGGGCGTCCACTGCCACCGTTCCCTTCCCTTTTTCAAAAACCATCAGCGGGTTTATGTCCATCTCCTCTATCTCAGGAAAGTCACAGCACATCTGTGAAATTCTCAGTAAAACATCTTTTATTGCCGCCAGGTCTCTCTCTGGTATGTTCCTGAACCCCTTGAGCATCTTTATTGTTTTTATCTCCTCCACCATCTCTTCTGCATCCACGTCCGTAGCCGGTATAACCCTGAAAGAGACATCCTTTAATAGTTCAACGTATATTCCTCCAAGACCGAACATTATAAGATGCCCGAACTGCGGGTCTTTATTCACTCCCACGATTACCTCAGTTCCCCCGGATATTAACGGCTGGATTTGTACTCCCTCAATAACGGCATCTTTTTTATATCTCTTTGCCGACTCCATAATCTCTTTAAACCCTTTTTCAACCTCGTCTGGCGTGGCAAGCCCGACCTTTACTCCTCCTGCCTCAGTTTTATGTAAGATGTCAGGGGAAACGAGTTTCATAACGACGGAGCCGCCGGTTCTTTCAAAAAACTTCTTGCATTCCGAGACATCCTTAGCAAATACGGATTCAACGGTTTTAATACCGTATGCTGAGAGTATCCGACGCCCTTCTATATCCCCGGCTGTGTTCCTTCCGGATTTTTTAATGCCTGCTATTATCTGCCTGACTGTTTTTTTGTCCGCATCAAAATTTATTATTTTGCCCTTGTTTTTGTCAACCCATATCTTGTAATTCAACATGCTTCTAATGGAGGAGATAGCCCTTTCAGGGAATGGATAGTTGGGGACGCCGTTTTTTATAAGGACATTGGCACCATAGTTTATTCTCTTTCCTCCCATAAAACATGCGAGAACCGGTTTTTTGTTCGTTCTGGATACATGCACAATCTTCTCTGCAGTTTCGGGTATCTGAGTGATAACCTGAGGGGTCAATATGGAGATGACGGCATCAACGTTTTCGTCCGAAAGTACGACCTCCAGCGCCCTGCTGTAGGTATCCGCCAGTGCGTCTCCAAGAACGTCCACCGGGTTTTTTACATTTGCCGCCGCAGGCAGAAAACTTTTCAGGGTATTTATGGTATTATCAGAGAGTGGAGCCAGCGTTAGTTTTGCTTCTTCTATCGCATCCACAGCCATAACGGCAGGCCCCCCTGCATTAGTGACTATGCATACCCTTCCATCTTCCGGCATAGGCTGATAGGCAAAAGCCATAGCAAAATCAAAAAGTTCTTCCACAGAATCCGCCCTTATGACACCGGTCTGTTTCAGAGCGGCGCTGTATGCATTGTCCGAACCCGCTAGACTTCCTGTATGTGAAGATACTGCCTTGATTCCGGCTGAACTTTTGCCTGCCTTTACCATTATTATTGGTTTCTTTGCGGCTACGTTTTTTGCCTTTTTAATGAATTTTTTCCCATCCTGCAGACCTTCAAGATAGAGAAGAATGACTTTTGTTTCCGGGTCATCCCCGAACTCTTCCACGAGGTCAGTTTCGGATACGTCAGCCATATTGCCGAAACTGACAAATTTTGACAGTCCGACATCCTCTTTTGATGCCCAGTCCAGTATTGCGGTTCCCAGCGCGCCTGACTGCGTTATAAAGGATATTTTGCCTTTTGGAGGGATTTCAAATGCAAAGGAAGCGTTCAGGTTATTCACTGCATCAATAACGCCCAGACAGTTGGGCCCTATCATCCTCATGCCGTATTTTTTTGCTATTATTTTAATTTCTTCTTCTTTCTGTTTGCCTTTTTCCCCTGCTTCCTTAAACCCCGCGCTTATGACAATAAGTCCCTTCACTCCTTTTTTCCCGCATTCTTCCGTAACCTCGGGTACGTATTTTGCAGGGATTACGATGATGGCAAGTTCAGGTGTATCCGGTATATCTGATACACACTTATAGGTTTTGAGGTTCAGGATGTCTTCTCCGGAAGGGTTTACGGGATAGATGTTACCCTTGAATCCGCCGTCTATCAGGTTCTTTAATATCCTGTATCCCAGTTTTTCCGTACTTTTTGAGGCACCTATAAGAGCAATGCTTTTTGGTGTGAAAAACTTTTTTAACATAATGGACCTCCGTCTCTATGGTTACCGGCTACTCGGTTTTCCCGTGGAACTCTCCTCTGTCAAACAATCATGGTGAGGAGTTATGGATTTTGAAAACTCTAATTAAGATATTCTATATCAGGGAAAAAGTCAAAAATTCTTGACTAACGGACTCTGAACAAGTAAACTTTAAATCATTATGGACGAGGTAATAAGACAACTCGGCATCATCAAAAGGAATACGGCTGAGATTCTGGAGGAGAAGGAACTGAAGGAAAAGATAGACAATTCTTTGAAGAGAAACGTTCCATTAAAGGTAAAGTATGGTATAGACCCTACAACTCCAGAGATTCATCTTGGACATACGGTTCCCATAAAAAAACTTAAGGATTTTCAGGACCTCG
>CAYORP010000254.1:0-5585 GCA_964406415.1 uncultured bacterium | reverse complement strand
ACTTTAATGTTGATTTCACACCCTTTGAAATTCCGGTCGGGAGTTTCACGATGCCTGTTAAGTTCAAAGCAAACTATGTCGTTAATACAGCAAAAGGCGTTCAGGAAGAAGATGGATACCTTCTCGGCTTTGACATAGGAAAAGCAAGCAAGAAAGGTTCATGGAAATTCGGGTATAACTACAGGGAAGTTGGAGCAGACTGCGTACCTGCCATTTTCAATGATTCTGATATGAATGGCGGAGGTACTGATATGAAGGGGCACAAGTTCGGCTTCACGTATGCGGTAAGCGACAATTCCACCCTCGGTATTACCTACCTGGCAGGCGAGAGTCTTGGACAGAACACGTCCGATGACCTGAACACCCTGCAGGTAGACTATATAGTAAAGTTCTAACAATAAAAGGCCCCCGCACTTGTCATTGCGAGGCTTGTAGATTCCTTCACTTGTCATTGCGAGGAATGTTTTATATGACGAAGCAATCTCAATGACAAGTTCGGAACAGGCTCCGCAATCTCAGATTGCCACGCTCCCTTTGGTCGCTCGCAATGACAAAACAGCAGGGGTAAAGGAGGAAGGAAATGGTGAAAAAGATATGGATGATAGTGCTGGCAGCAGTAGCAGGGCTTGCCCTGACGGTAAGAGCAGAAGATATCACTATGGCGGGCTCCACAACAGTTCTGCCCATAGCGCAGAAGACCGCAGAGGTATTTATGGATAAGCATCCGGGCATCAACATTACAGTCAGGGGAGGAGGTTCCGGAGTTGGAATCGCTTCCATCATAGACGGTACCTGCGATATAGGAAACGCCTCAAGGCCTATAAAGGACAAGGAGATAAAGAAAGCGCTGGAAAAAGGCGTAGATGTGAAGGCCAATGTGGTAGCGATGGACGGCATAGCCGTGATAGTGCATCCGTCAAACAGTATAAGCAAACTGACAATAGGACAGATAAAGGAGATATACACCGGAAAAATCAGCAACTGGTCTCAGGTGGGAGGAACAAACGCAAAAATAGTGGTTACGTCAAGAGACAGTTCATCGGGAACATTTGAAACCTTTAACAATCTGGCTCTGAGCAAAGCAAGGGTGAGGCCTGATGCACTTATGCAGGCATCAAATCAGGCGGTTGCAACAACTATTGCACAAACTCCGGGAGGAATAGGATACGTGGGACTTGGTTATCTGTCTTCATCTGTCAAGGCGATTGCTGTGGATGGTGTTATGCCTTCAAAGCAAACCGTTCTTTCGCAGGAATACAAACTTGCAAGGCCTCTCTTTATGTACACCAAAGGAGAGCCAAAGGGTGCGCTAAAGAAATATATGGATTTCATAACAGGTAAAGAAGGACAGAAAATCGCCGAAGAAGTCGGTTTCGTCGGATTGCAGTAAAAAATGTAAACATCAGGGCGGGATGATAATTTCAGCCCGCCCTGATTTGTTGTATAATAATAAGGAAAATGCAAAAAATAAGAGAAAATCTTTACAGGTATGTATTTGGAATTCTGGCATTTGCTTCTCTGGCCTTCCTTGTGGGTATAATAATAACCCTTTTCAAGGAAGGTCTCCCTCTGTTCAAAGAGATATCCACTAAAAGTTTTATATTCGGCAGAGACTGGTATCCCACATATGACCCTCCTGACTACGGGGCTTTACCTCTTATAGCCGCATCGGCATTTGTAACACTTGGTGCACTTCTTGTCTGTGTCCCTCTTGGTATAGGAAGCGCATTATATCTTAACGAAATCGCAGACCATAAACAAAAGTCAGTTTTGAAACCTCTTATAGAAATCCTTGCAAGTATACCATCTGTTGTTTACGGATTTTTCGGGATGGTAATAGTAGCACCCTTCGTTCAGAGAATTTTTAATCTCCCGACCGGGCTCACCGCATTTACTGGAAGTCTCATACTGGGCATAATGGCTACTCCCACGGTGGCAAGCATGGCAGAGGATGCACTCAGTTTCGTACCCAACAGTTTCAGGGAGGCATCTCTGGCGGTCGGCGCAAACCGATGGCAGACGCTCGTTAAGGTTGTCATACCTGCAGCAGGCTCCGGCATATCAACCGCGGTCATCCTCGGTATAAGCAGAGCCATAGGAGAGACAATGACCGTACTTATGGTAACGGGAGGTTCTGCCGTCATCCCGAAATCATTCTTCCAACCGGTAAGACCTATGACAGCCACCATAGCCGCAGAGATGGGAGAAACAGTCATCGGCAGTTTACACTACCATTCGCTTTTTGCGATAGGATTGATATTATTCGTCATCACGCTTTTTTTTAATATAATCGCAGAATTTATAAGCAGTAGATACAGACTAAAACTGGGAGCAGGAAGATGAAAAGGTCGGTGATGTCACAAAAAATCGGTTTTTTTATACTATCACTATGCATAATAACCACGCTGTTTTTCCTCGGGGTTATCCTTTACTTTATAATTGTCAGGGGTTTAAAAGTTATTTCCTGGGAGTTTCTCACACAGGTTCCGAAAAACGGTATGACCGAGGGCGGAGTTGCCCCTGCAATCATAGGGACATTTTATCTGACGCTCGGTGCTATATTATTCGCACTCCCTCTGGGGCTTGCCTGTGCGATATATCTTACAGAATACACGCCGAAAAATATCATCGTCAATATTCTTCGTCTGAGCATAAATAACCTTGCTGGTGTTCCTTCGGTTGTCTTCGGTCTTTTTGGTCTGGCGGTATTTGTGAAGTTCTTTAACTTCGGGGTTTCAATGCTTTCAGGAAGTTTGACGCTCGGAATACTGATACTGCCCGGAATAATCTCTGCCTCGCAGGAAGCACTGATAGCCATCCCCCATTCATTCAGAGAGGCTTCCCTTGCTCTTGGTGCAACGAAGTGGCAGACCATAAGGAGAATCGTTCTGCCTGCCTCACTGCCCGGCATCCTCACAGGGGTTATACTTAGCATCGGCAGGGCAGCAGGAGAAACCGCCCCAATACTTTTCACAGCCGCTGCTTTCTATGTAAGAGGATATCCAGACTCAGTATTCTCTGAGGTAATGGCTCTGCCATATCACATATACGGACTTATGACAGAAGGCACCTTCCCCGAGAAACAAACACAGATTGCCTACGGATGTGCGTTAATACTTATGTTCCTTGTTCTTTTAATCTCTGCAGTAGCCATATACTTCAGACAGAAACAGAGGAGAGTCCAGTATGGATAACAACACAGTACAGATAAGGGTTTCAAACCTGAAATTTTTTTATGGTAAGACATGCGCCCTTAAAAATATCAGCATGGACTTTTATAAGAACAAAATTACAGCCATCATAGGTCCTTCCGGCTGCGGCAAGTCAACATTTATAAGGTTGTTCAACAGAATGAACGACCTCGTATTAAATTCCCGGGTGGAAGGGCACATATACATTGACGGTGAAGACATTCTGTCTCCACGGACAGACGTCGTTGAATTGAGAAGAAAGGTGGGTATGGTATTTCAAAAACCAAATCCTTTTCCAAAGAGCATATATAGAAATATCAGTTACGGCCTGGAGGTAAACAACGTAAAAAATAAAAAGTACATTGAAGAAAGGGTAATGGACTCACTGAAAAACTCCGCTTTATGGAGCGAGGTAAAGGGCCGTCTCAATGACAGCGCCCTTATGCTTTCCGGAGGACAACAGCAGAGATTATGTATAGCACGTTGTCTTGCGGTTGAGCCGGAGGTGATTCTTTTTGACGAACCCTGTGCAAGTCTGGACCCCATCTCCACAAAAAAGATAGAGGACCTTATAACAGAACTGAAAAAACAGTACACTATAGTTATCGTCACGCATAATATGCAACAGGCAGCAAGGGTATCGGATTATACTGCGTTTCTGTATCTGGGAGAACTTGTTGAGTACGGAACTACGGAAAAAATTTTTACAGTGCCGGAGAATCCGAAAACCGAAGAATATCTATCCGGCAAATTTGGCTAATAATCATCACCCGTATTGAATGTAGCGGTGCGATTCATCGCAATGTATTTGTCATTGCGAGGCGCTTTTTGCCGTGGCAATCTCATAAGATTGCTTCGGTCGCAGGAAACGCTCCCTCGCAATGACAAAACAGCAGAGGTAAAGGAGGAATACAAAATGATAGAACAATCTATAAATGAACTGAAGGAAAGTATTGTGGGCTATGCCTCATTTGCATCCAGAATGATAGACGAAAGTATTAAAGGCCTTCTTGAAAAGGATGAAAGCATCCTGCAAAAGGTGATGACTGAATACGAGACAAAGGCAAACAGCCTTGAGATTGAAATTGACGAAAACTGCGTTGAGATTATCGCCAAGTATGAACCGAAGGCAAAAAACCTGCGCACCACACTTATGATAATGAAGATAAATAACGACCTTGAACGTATCGGTGATGAAGCAGTAAACATAGCAGAAAGTTCACTGTTTCTCATAAAAAGGCCTATGGTAAAACAACTGATAGATATACCAAAAATGGCTGAGATAAGTGTCGGCATGCTAAAGGACAGTATAATCTCATTTATAAATGACAATGCGTCTCTCGCCAAGGAGATATGCCAGAGGGACAATCTCGTTGATGACCTGCGTGACCAGATTACAAAAGAACTTCTAACCTATATGTTATCAGACCCATTTACCATTGAAAGGGCAATGAATCTTATCAGAATAGCCCGTTCTCTTGAAAGGGTTGCAGACCTTTCCACCAATTTCTGCGAAGATGTGGTCTTTATGACAGAAGGCAAGATAATCAAACACCACCATACCGAATAGAAAAAGGCAACTGTATGCTTTTTTCTCAAGTAAACTGAACGGGACTGATTCCAAATCTCTTTTGTCAGGAGACTGTACCCATTTATGAAACAGTATACTGTCCTCTTTTTTCTTTGAGGGCTGCTTTTATGAAGGCACTGAACAACGGATGAGGACAGAAAGGTTTTGACTTGAATTCCGGATGGAACTGTGTAGCCACAAAGAAAGGATGTCTATTAACATCTATCTCCATTATTTCTACTAAATCCCGCTTAAAACTTGTTCCTGAAAAAACTATACCGTTTTTTTCAAAGACCTTTCTGTAGTTGTTGTTGAACTCATATCTGTGACGGTGCCTTTCGTAAATCCTGTTTCTTTTATACGCCATATAAGAATGTGTGCCTTTTTTCAATACGCATTGATATGCTCCGAGCCGCATCGTTCCACCCATATTTTTTACTTTCCCCTGTTCAGCCATAAGACAGATAACCGGGTCCTTCACTCCTGGTTGAAATTCACTGCTGAAAGCATCCTGTTTACCACACACGTGCCTGGCAATTTCAATTGCGGCACACTGCATACCCAGGCATATACCTAAAAACGGCATCCTTTTTTCCCGGACATATTCTACCGCTGAAATCATCCCCTCTATCCCTCGGATGCCGAACCCCCCGGGCATGATTACTCCTGAAATCCCATCCATCAGATTCTGAATCCCATTCTCCTCTATCATCTCAGAATCTATCTTTTTGGATACAACCCTGACTCCGTTAGCAATTCCACCGTGCATGAGGGCCTCATAAATAGATTTATAGGAATCCTGAAGTTTCACGTATTTCCCCACA
>CAYORP010000253.1:0-11348 GCA_964406415.1 uncultured bacterium | reverse complement strand
AATCCCGTCCGCCCCGCTTAGCAATCTTCTTTGAAAGGGATTTGAACCATGGGGGCAAACCGACTGAAGAATCTTCGGTTCGCAAGCGGAGAACGTGCGGCGTCTCACAGCCAGCACAATCCCGTCCGCCCCGCTTAGCAATCTTCTTTGAGAGGGAGTTGTACCATAAAGGCAAGGTTGGAAGAATGGATAGAAACGAAGAGATAAAATACTGGCATACCTCAACTCATATAATGGCACAGGCAGTTAAAAGACTGTTCCCTGAAGTTAAACTGGGAACAGGACCCGCCATTGAAAAGGGTTTTTATTATGACTTCTACAGGGAAGAACCCTTCACCCCCGAAGACCTGAAGAAGATTGAGCAGGAGATGGATGAGATTATTAAATCAGATTTTCCCATTGAAAGACTTGAAAAGAACAAAGATGAAGCCAGAAAGATGCTGAAAGACGAGCCATTCAAACTTGAAATACTTGAAGAACTGCAGGAAGGGGAAATAACCTTTTACAGACAGGGTGATTTTACAGACCTGTGTGCAGGACCGCACCTTTCCTCAACGGGGCAGGTCAAATATTATAAATTGTTAAGCACCGCATCCTCCTACTGGAGAGGAGATGAAAAAAGGGAGAGTATGCAGAGGATTTACGGCATCTCTTTCCCTGATAAAAAACAACTACAAGAATATCTGAGGTTTATAGAAGAAGCGAAAGAGAGAGACCACAGAATACTGGGGACAAAACTTGACCTGTTCAGCATCCATCCTGAATTCGGTTCAGGTCTTATATACTGGCACCCCAAGGGTTCCATTATAAGAAAACTGGTTGAGGATTTCTGGAAAGAGATTCATCTGAAAAACGGGTATGAGTTTGTTTATACCCCCCACATAGCAGACATTGCCCTCTGGGACCAATCGGGACATACCGGGTTTTATAAAGAAAGTATGTTTGCCCCCATAGAGATGGATAACAAGACCTTTCAATTGAAGCCGATGAACTGTCCCTTTCATGTTTTGATTTTTAACAATCGGCTGAGAAGTTACAGGGAACTGCCTATAAGATGGGCGGAGCTCGGCACGGTTTACAGGTATGAAAAACAGGGGGTGCTCCACGGACTTTTGCGGGTACGGGGTTTCACGCAGGATGACGCCCACATATTCTGCACTGAAGAGCAGGTAGAGGAAGAGATTGTAAAGGTCTTGGACCTTGTCCGTTTTTTTCTGGAAAGGTTCGGTTTTACCGACTACCGGGTTTTCCTCTCCACCAGACCGGAAAAGTACGTTGGGACTCTGGAAAACTGGGATAAGTCAACAACAGCCCTCACGGATGCACTGAAAAAAAAGAATATGGAGTATGAGGTGGACACTGGAGGAGGAGTATTCTACGGTCCGAAAATAGACATAAAGGTAAAAGACTGTTTAAACAGGGAGTGGCAGTGTTCTACGATTCAGGTAGACTTTAATCTCCCTGAAAGATTTGACATAAAATACACGGGAGAGGATGGTAATTTTAAAACCCCAATAATGATACACAGGGCTATATTCGGGTCCATAGAAAGGTTTATCGGTATATTGATTGAACACTATAAAGGGAACTTCCCCTTCTGGCTTGCGCCCGAACAACTGAGGATATTGCCTATCAGCAACAAACACCTCCTCTATGCGGAAAAAATCAAAAAATTGATTGAAGAGGGCTTCCGCGTACAGATTGACATAAGGAACGAAAAAATCAATAGAAAGATACGTGACGCCGAAGAAGAAAAAGTCCCGTATATGCTTATAGTGGGAGACAAAGAAGTAGAAAAAGAAGAGGTGGCTCTGAGAAAGCATAAAGAAGGTATGACGGGCAGTTTTAAGGTGGAAGAGGTTGTAAAAATGTTAAAAGAGATTGGACAGAAGTAGTTTTTTACAATATAATAAAGAGAAATATACAGGCAGGAATAAAAAAAGCCCTTAAAAATAGGGCAAAGGAGAGTATATATCGTCTACCAAAGAGTAAGGTATCCTGATGCAAGAAGCAGATACAGATTTAATTTCCAGATAAGGGCAACTCAGGTTCGCCTGATAGGAGATGCGGGGCAACAATACGGAGTTGTAGACAAAAAGGATGCTCTACAAAAAGCCAGAGAACAGAATCTTGACCTGGTAGAGATAGTACCTAATGCATCCCCACCTGTATGCCGTATAATGGATTTAAAGAAGTTCCTTTACGAACAGAAGAAAAAAGAGAAAGAGATAAAAAAGAAACAGAAATCTGCGCAAACAAAAGAAATTCGGTTTACGCCTGAAACGAGTGAGCATGATTATAAATTCAAGAAACAACATGTTGAAGATTTTTTGAAAGAAGGACACAGGGTAAAGGTAACAATTTTCTATAAAGGCAGGGAAATATTGCATAAGGAACGGGGATATCAGTTTTTAGAAAGACTGACAAAAGAACTGGCAAGCACAGGGAGAATTGAACGTCCCCCCAGAATGGAAGGACCAAGACTGAATGTAACTTTTATCCCGATATGACAAGGAAACGACGAAAATGCCCAAGTTAAAAACCAAAAAATCAGTGGCAAAAAGATTTAAGATTACAGGAACAGGGAAGGTAATGCATTATGGAGCCGGAGGCGGACATCTGCTGTCAAAAAAAAGTTCAAAAAGGAAACGGAGGATTAAAACATCCGCAGTGTTAAAAAATAAAGGAGACAGAAAGACAATCAAAAAGCTGTTACCTTATAAATAAAGGACGGAGATACAGACAATGCCGAGAACAAAAAATGCACCTGCATCAAGACAGAGGCGGAAAAAGGTTCTTCAAAGGGCTAAAGGATATAGACAGGGAAGGTCCAAACTATACAGAAGGGCAAAAGAATTTTCTGAAAAAGGACTGACCTATGCATATAGAGACAGGCGGAATAAAAAGCGTGTATTTAGGAGTCTGTGGATTACCAGAATTGCAGCCGGGTGTAAAACCAACGGCCTCTCCTATAATAGATTTATCAACGGGCTTAAAAGAGCGAATATAGGGCTCGACAGAAAAACACTTGCAGACATAGCGTTCCACCAACCGGAACGTTTCTCAGACCTTGTGAACAGAATTAAAGGGAAAAAATGAATTAATGAAAATCCTGAGAAGTCTGTTGTTTTTGGCTATAATCCTTTACATCTTCTCTCTTAACTTTTTTTTCTACATAGGCAAAGTCTTCTCCAATACGTTTTATTTTATCTCCCTCTCTATTATCGTTTCTGTAATTATAGTTGTTGAGATAATCTACTCTTTTATCATATCAGGGCAATTGCAGAATCTCCAGAGAGACAAAGAGAGAACGCAATTATCTCTTATGGACCTGCAAATGGAATCTCTTTTGTTAAAAACTCTCACCGATATTATAGAAACATTCGGTGAGGAAATATCTCTTGATGAAGTTCTGGAAAAGATAACAGATTCTTTAAAAAACCTATTTACGAACGAGACGGTTGCCCTTCAGTTGATGGGAGAAAATTTCAAGAGGGCGATAAGAGGCAGAGCATTAGAATTACCTGAGGAACTTCTGGAGAGCACTGCACTAAAACCGCGTCCTATACTTATTAACAATGCTAAATCTTTCCCACAGTATAAAAATCTCATTGAACAGGGTGTTACCTCTTTCATCATATCCACCTTCCATTATAAAAGAAAGATTACTGGAATTATCGGAGTTTTCTCTTTTGAAAAAAGACAATTCAATATAAGGGACCTGGACCTGTTAAGAATGGTTTCGGCACCAACCTCCCTGCTGGTGGAAAATGCGGAACTTTTTGAGAAAACAAAAATCCTTTCCATAACGGATGGGCTGACACAACTTTACAACAGGCGCCATTTTGAGAGAATTCTGGATAAATCTATCGCTGACGCACAGGTTAAAAAGGGTACAAATGTCTCTTTGTGTATGAGCGACATAGACTATTTTAAACACTACAATGATATCAATGGACATCCGGCAGGAGATGCTGTCCTGAGAAAGCTCGCAGAAATTCTGAGGAAGAGCGTGAAAGGTTCGGATGTGGTCGGAAGGTACGGCGGAGAGGAATTTATAATTATTTTCCCGGAAACCTCCAAAGAAAATGTAACGAAACTATGTGAATCTATCAGAATGCGCGTAAAGGACTTCAAGTTCCCGAACGAAGAGCAACAGCCCAATGGAGACCTCACATTAAGTAGCGGGGTAGCGACCTATCCTACAGATGCCCAGACATCTGATGAACTGGTAAAGAAAGCCGACGAGGCCCTTTATAAAGCAAAGGCGGCAGGAAGGAACCGGGTGGTTACTGCATAGGAAACAAATCTTTTAACTCTTTCCAGACAGATTCTACAGCATCTGCTATCTTTCCCTCCGACTCTTTTTTAATCGCTGACAGTTTTTGGGAATATTTTTCTTTCAATGCGTTTATCCTATTTTCAGTTTGCTTATCGCTGTCTGCTCTGTATTGCTTGATTTCCTCTCTAATCTTATCTTCTTTCTCTTTCCTCAGTTTTTCAATCTTCTCATTTAGAGACGCTATTATCTCAGCAGACTTCTTTTTAGCTCCTTCAATAATTCTGTCCGCTTGTTCTTCCGCCCCTTTTATCTCTTTCACCTTTTCTATAATCATCATTGTATCCTTACCGCGAAAAAACAATCCTGCCTTTGTAGATGGTCGTCACTACCATGCCCTTCATCTTTCTTCCTATAAAAGGCGAATTTTTGCTCTTTGACAGGATATCCTCTTTTCTGTATATCCACTCAACTACAGGGTTAAAAATCGCTATATCCGCCCTTTTACCTTCCTTGATTACCCCCCTGTCTATACCGAGAACCCTTGCAGGCCCTGAGGTGAACAGGGAGATAACCTGTCCTGAAGTCAACCCGCTTTCCTGCAGTTCCATAGCCAGAGACAGCGCCGTTTCAAATCCTATTACGCCAAAAGGCGCATTATCAAAACCGGATTCTTTCTCTTCTTCAGTGTGCGGAGCATGGTCTGTCACTATGCAATCTATCGTACCGTCTTTCAACCCTTTAATTAATGCCCTGATATCCCTCTCTGTGCGAAGGGGCGGCATCATCTTCGCATTTGCGTTATACCCATTCACGGCATCCTCAGTTAAAAAAAGATGGTGTACTGTCACCTCACAGGTGATGTTTTGATTGGCCTTTTTCGCCTTCCTGACAGCACCAACAGACTCTTCCGTGGATATATGAGCAAGGTGCAACCTTCCCCCAGTCAGGTGAGCCAGAGCAATATCCCTGTTTACCATAATGGATTCAGCCTGTGTCGGAATCCCTCTCAGCCCCATTCTGGTAGACAGTGCGCCTTCATTCATTACTCCGTTTCTTGACAAGTTTTTATCCTCAGAATGAGAGATGACCGGTTTTTTATGCATCTTTGAATACTCAAGGGCTCTTCTCATCACAAGACTGTCCATAACACAATCACCATCGTCAGAAAAGCCAACAACTCCTTCCTGCATCATTTCTCCATAAGGGGCTAATTCCCTGCCTTCCCTTTTTACCGTTATGGCCCCGATAGGTAAAACCTCACATTTCGCATCCCTCGCTCTGTCAACTATAAACCTTACAGCAACCTTACTGTCAAGAGGAGGTGTAGTATTCGGCATACAACATACGGATGTAAAACCTCCTGAGACAGCCGAAACACTGCCGGTGTATACTGTTTCTTCGTCCTCTCTGCCGGGTTCTCTAAGATGAGAATGGACGTCTATCAGACCGGGTAAAACATACATTCCTTTTGCATCTATGATTTTTGCGGCCTTAGCGTGGATATTTTGGGAAATGCGTGAGACTGTCTCGTTTTCTACCAAAATGTCGTATCTACCTTCTGCTTGAGGATTGGAAGGGTTTATCAGATGCCCATTCTTTATTAGAATTTTCATCGCCTAATTATAACCTCTTAAAAATTCCCCGTCAACAGAGGCAAAAAGAATTCAATCACTATTTTTGTATCAATGAAAGGATGTCTCCGCAGAGGTAGAGTGAACCGCAGATACACCAGTTTTTCTTTGTTTTGTTAATGTATTTGAAGGCGGCTGAAGGCTCAGGGGTAACAGTCACCTTAATCTTGCGGTTGCTTTTTACAAAACCTGCAAGTATTTCAGGGTCAACTGCCCTGTTTGTATCAGGCCTGGTAAATACCATCTCATCCACCCTGCTGTTTCTCAGTAACATCCTCAACATCCTTTGCCAGTCTTTGTCTTTTAATATCCCTGTCAGGAAAGAGAACTTTTGCTCTGGGAACACATCCCTGAGGGTCTTATAAAGGGTCCGGATTCCATCAGGGTTATGGGCGCCATCAATAACAATGACAGGGTTTTTCTTTATTACCTGAAACCTGCAGGGCCATACCACAGTTGCCATCCCCTTGTAAAGAACATCCATGCTTAAGGGAAAACCTACCCTGTCCAACAACCTGACAGATTGCACTACAAGCGCCATATTTTCCATCTGGTGTATGCCAAGAAGAGGCGTTTTAAGGGATAAAAAACGCTCCTTCCCGGAGTAAAAATTAAATTCCTGTCCGCAGACGGAAACGGCAGTCCTGCGGACTCTAAAATGCTCTCTATATATATAAATCTTTGCCTTTTCCCCTTTTGCCTTATTTTTTATAACCCGCATCGCATCCTCTTTCTGCATGGTGGAAATTACTGTACTTCCCGGTTTGATGATACCCGCCTTTTCGCCTGCAATCTCATGATAGGTTTTCCCGAGAAATTTTGTGTGTTCCAGCCCTATTTTCGTTATTATCTCCAGAGACGCAGGAAGAACGTTGGTGGCATCAAACCTTCCGCCCATACCCACCTCACAGATAACAATATCCGCATTCACATCGGCAAAAAATGAAAAGGCGATTACCGTGAGTGCTTCAAAAAAGGTCGGGTACAAATGGTATGGTTGTGAACCGAGAATCTTCTGCAACTGACGTATTTTAAATGCCAGACGCCTCTCGGAAATAGGGTCACCGTTAAGAATGATTCTTTCACCAATATACACAAGATGAGGGCTGGTATAAAGCCCGGTTCGGTAACCTGCGATTGTAAGTATGTGGGCAAGAGTCTTTGCAACGGACCCTTTGCCGTTTGTTCCTGCTATCAGAACTGAGGGATACTTAAGGTGCGGATTCCCGAATGCCTCCAGTAAATTCCTGGTCTTGTCCAGCCCTAACTTGATTCCAAAATCGGTAAGTTTTTGTAAAAATTCAATCTCAGGGAGAGTTGTCATAGATGTATGATTTTGAGGATTTTCCCGATAGTCTCTTTGAGTTCCATCCGTTTTGCGATTATGTCTATCATACCATGCTCATAAAGAAACTCCGTCCTCTGAAAGCCCGGGGGAAGTTTTTGCCTTATTGTCTGCTCAATTACACGGGGACCTGCAAACCCGAGCAAAGCCTTAGGTTCAGCAATTATTATGTCGCCGAGAGAAGCGAAACTTGCGGCTATGCCGCCCATTGTCGGGTCGGTCAACACCGACAGATAGAAAAGTCCCGCTTTTTGCATCTTCCCGACAGCAGCAGAGGTCTTCGCCATCTGCATCAGCGATATCACTCCCTCATACATCCTCGCACCACCGCCCCCACCGGACACACACACCATCGGCATCTTTTTCTCAACAGCATTCTCAACAGCCATTGTAAACTTCTCTCCAACCACTGAACCCATGCTGCCCATAATAAAACCTGCGTCAATAACAACGATAACGCAGGGAATTCCATCAATCTTACACTCACCCGTGACAATTGCCTCCTTCAGCCCGGTCTTTTGCATCTCTTCCTTCAACTTTTCAGTATAAGACTTTACCCCTGTAAAACCGAGGGGGTCACAGGAAAGTAATGAACCCCACTGCTCTTTAAAGGTATTAACATCTGCCAGCATGTTTATTCTGTCGTACGCAGTCATTCTCCCATAGTGGTCACAGTACGGGCATATCTTGAGATTTTCCTCCCACTTCTTTTTATAGACGAGTTTCCCGCAATTTTCACACTTAAACCACATATCCTTCTTTATTTCGGGCTTCTCCTTCGGCTCAATCTTTGTATATCTTTTCCGTTTGAATAGCATCATAATATTTTATGACGTGCTAATATCTCCTTTATTTTTTTCAGGTTCTCATCAGACGGTGGAGCGAGAGGAAGTCTCCATTCAGGTTCTATCATCTTCATCAGTCCCAGTGCAGTTTTCACCGGTATAGGATTGGTCTCTATAAACAACCCTTTAAATATCGGGAGCAACGACAGATGTATCTGTCTGGCCTTTGCCCAGTCATTGGAAAGTGCCGCCTCTGTCATCTCCGCAACCTGCAAGGGAACAATGTTCGCCGCTACCGAAATAACCCCCTTGCCTCCAACTGCCATTATGGGAAGGGTAAGAGAGTCATCTCCGGAAAGCAGGGTAAAGTCTTCACCGCATAAAGAAAGTATCTTACTGACCTGGTCCAGACTACCACTGGCTTCCTTGATACCCACAATGTTTTTAATCTGCGACAACTCATATACGGTCTCAGGCAGAATTGAGATACCTGTCCTGGAAGGCACGTTATAAAGAATAATCGGTATAGCAAGGTTTTCAGCAATCTTTTTGTAGTGAAGGTAAAGCCCCCGCGGCATAGGCTTGTTGTAGTAGGGTGTTATAACAAGAACGGCGTCAACCCCGGCTTTTTCCGAGTACTGTGATAATTCAATTGCCTCCCTTGTGTTATTTGAACCTGTTCCTGCGATAACAGGGCAACGGCCACCCACGACATCCACAGTATACCTTATCAGGTCTTTGTGCTCTTCCATTGATAAGGTAGCAGGTTCCCCCGTACATCCTGCTACAAGGATGCCGGAGGTTTTGTTTTTTATCTGGAACTCTATCAGCCCTTTGTAAGATTCTTTATCAACTCTGTCACCTTTTAGCGGCGTTACTATCGCCACAATTGAACCATGGAACGTCATTTGCCATCTCCTTTAACTTTTTTGTTGTTTATTTTCATAAAGGTCTATAGCCTCTTTTAAATGGGTAATATACGCCAGAGCAGGGCCACCTCCCATAAGAACAGATACAGTTGCTGCTTCCATTATCTCTTCTTTTGTCGCGCCTGCCTTGAAAGCATTTTCTGTATGCACAACCACACAGATAGAACACTTCACCACAATGGCTATAGCCAGGGCTATCAACTCTTTCGTCTTATTGCTCAGGTTTCTCTCTTTATGGACGGAAGACAGAAACTCATTGAACCTTTTATATTCTTCGGGATTATCCTTTGAAAATTCTGCCATGCCCTGTTGAAAATCGGTCATCAATTTTTGTAGAGTAGACATTTCCCCTCCCCAAAAATCCTACATCCTGAATGTGATTTTTTTTATATTCCCCCAGCCCGCCGCGTTTAATTTTGCAAGAATATCCTTACTTCTCATTTTTAGAACGGTCAGGTAACAACTGCTATCAACCTTAACAAATAGTTCATCATGCCTGAGAAATTCCACGTAACTGTGCGCTCTGATATCGTCATCCACCATCTTACACCAGGTACTTTCAATGTCTTCGGTAGTTCTCTCCTTCACGCCATATCTTTTATCTCCTGCGGATGAACCTGAATCCTTGCTTAAAGAATCCACCACCCTGCTTACAATACTGCCTATCCTTTCCATTGTCAGTCCAGTTTTAAAGGCATTGCAACATAGATGTAGTCAGAATTTTTTTCACCTCGCATAATAATAGGCGTCTTTTCATTATTGAAACCAATTATAACCCTTTCTTCCTCAACCTTATGCAAAAAGTCTATAAGGTAGTTAGGAGGGAAAGCAAGGTCCTGTTCTTTTTCATCATTGTACTCAACATCTATTTTTTCGTGTGCTTCTCCGACATCCGGGCTGACAACGGAAAAAACCAGTACGTTTTTCCCTATACTCAGTCTGACCTTATTATACCTTTCACTGGTAAATAAAGATATTCTCTTTAAAGTTGAAAGAAACTCCTCTTTATTTATGTATATATTTTTCAATTGTTTCTCGTTGGGAATAACCTTTCCATAGTCAGGAAAGTCTTCACTGCCTGACAGAAGTTGTGAAACCAGGTACATATTCCCAAAACTGAATACTATCTGGTTTTTGCCTATGGATATGTCAATAACTGTATCGCTGTTAGCCAGTGTTGTAAGAATCCCCATTAATTTAAAAGGCAGTAAGCATTTATATGGATTGATATATTTTTCTCCTGTATCAATCCTGACCAAAGAAAGTCTTTTTGTATCCGTCCCTATAAAGTTTAAAGAGTTTTCTTTTATATCAAATAAACCTCCTCTAAAATGGGGGCGGGGTTCCTCAGGGTCTATGCAAAATCTTACGTTATCAATAGCACTGCTTAGGTTCTTACCGTTTATTTTAATTGATACATCTCCTGAAAACTTGGGTAGTTTTGGAAACTCTGTATCATCCATACATGGGAAGGTATATTTTGAATCATTACATACTACCTCTACAGAGTTTTCTTTTTTTGTTATTTTAACATCTGTGTCTGGGAATTGTTTTACTAAAGAGATGAATTTTTTACCCGTTATAACCATACTGCCTTTTTTAAATTTGTCACACTCAAGATTGAGTCTTAGTGTATTTTCAAGGTCAGTAGCGGTTAAGAATACACCTGTTTCTTTTACCTCAAACAATATACCATTTGTTATCATAATAGCAGGTTTATTAGGCAGTATACCTTCTATTTTTTCACACTCTTTTTTCAATACACTACTTTTTACTATTATCTCCATATTAATCCTCCGTTGTATTAGTAATAGTTTTCTTAGTTAATAAATTTTTTATGTCTTTATTTTATAATTATTTAAATAGTGTAAAAAATGTGTAAAACTATCTTTCTAACCCCTTTCTTATTTCATCAACCACACCTTTTATATATTCATCACTACTGTATAAATTTTTTATTTTTTTATGGGAGTATAAAACTGTTGTATGGTCTTTTCCACCAAACTTGACTGCAATTGAATGAAGAGAACTATTTGTAAGTTCCCTGCTTAAAAACATTGCTATCTGTCTTGGCATTAAAATATTTTTTAACCTGCTCTTACTTATTAAATCTTCTCTATCTACCTTAAAATATTCGCACACGGATGTTGTTATCTCTTCCATGTTAATTATAACCTTCTTTCTATAATACTCACCATCCATTATTTCATTGATCATTTTTTTATCAATATCCTTATTCAGTAAACTTGACAATGCGAAGATTCTATTAAGTACCCCTTCCAGTATTCTAACATTATCCTGTATATTTTCCGCAATATAAAATATTATATCATCACTGATTGAAATATTTTTTATTTCGCACTTTTTTTTCAGTAT
>CAYORP010000252.1:0-8559 GCA_964406415.1 uncultured bacterium | reverse complement strand
ATATAACATTCACCCCTACTAATCGTGTAAAGGTAAAGGCACCCAACCATGTTTACTGGCAGGGCAATAATTTTCAGCGGCAGTTTGCCGGTTATGAAGAAGTCTATGTACACCTGCTTAACTTTGACCGGCCTTACCTACAGGCAAAACTTGTATCTCCAGATATTAAAGTGCCTGAAAGGACTCAGGATATAAGTGTAAGGGTTGCCGTACAACAGGACGCAAAAAGGATTATAGCCTACAACATAAGTGCGGACGGAGACCAGGAACCTGTTGAGATGGAAGTAAAAAGAACTAATGGCGGGGCAGAAGTTGTAGTGCCGCTTCTTGAATACTGGAATTTAGTCCTGTTCAGGATATACAATTAAACGGAGGGGATGATAAAAAAAATCCTTGTTTTATTGGCAATAGGATTGTCAGGTGTCTTTACCGCAGGTAGTTATGGGGAGACAACAGGCAAAAAGGAACCTGTTTTTTTACTATCCTTTAACGGGACAAAAGATGCTTCCGGGACACTAACCGTTGAAAAAGTTAATGTCCATGGAGAAGTCTCATTTACAGAAGGGATAAAAGGGAAGGGGTTGCTTATAGGTGAAGGATTTGTAAAATACCGGCTGCCTGAAAACTCGTTGAATTTCCCCGACGGTACAATCTCCATGTGGATTAAACCTTCGGACTGGGACACTGAAAGCTACCTGGATTTTTTTAAAGGTTACGAGAATAATAAAATCATTTTCAGGATTTACAGGTTTCCTCATCACTACAGGGGGCTTCAGGCTTATAAATATAACGACTATGCTGTTTTTATGCGAAGGGCGGCGCTTGATGCATGGGAAAAAAAGTATGGAAAGTGGCATCTGGTTGTCTTTACATGGGAAGGGGAAAAGAGAACGCTATATATAGACGGGCTATACGTTGGAACCGCTTCTAAAAAGGAAAATACAATAGAAACAATTAATGTTTTAACAATAGGCAACGTGACGGTCAGATATGTACCCCCCGATAATAAGGCGGAACAGACATATAAAACAACCGTTATTGATGAAGTAGCGATATATGATTATGCTTTTACTCCGGAGAAAGTCAAAAAGACTTACGAAAAATTTGCAGGCACCATGGAAGATAGCGATGTGTTTTAATCGTTTGACAGGACTTGATGCAAAAGGAGCGAAACTATGATGACGGCTAGGAATCTTTTACTGTTTGCGTTGTTGCCGGTGATGTTTTTCTCTCGCGTAACCGCATCTTATGCTGCCGGAGCCAGAGGAGAAGCATTGGAAGTGAAAGCCGTAAAGATACATACCCCGCCCGTACTGGATGGGCGGCTGGATGACAGGGCATGGGTGGAGGCTGCTCTTTACGGGGGCAAGATTACCGGTTTTGTGGATTTTACCGGTCGCCATCTGGTTGAATACCAGTCCGTGGTTTATATTGCATATGATAACGATAATCTTTATATTGCCTATCAGTCGTTTGAACCGGATGTAAATGCTGTTGTTGCAGAGAGTACAACTGAAAAATTTTCATGGGGAGACGACCTCGTACAGATTTTCCTGGAACCTCAGATAAACAGCAGGTTTGTACATTACGGGATAAATTCTGGAGGGAAAACCTCCATGGACATAATTACGGCAGCGGCATCCATGAACAAAAACTACTGGTCCGTGGAAATAAGTATCCCGTGGAAAGTACTGGGAATCATCCCTGAAAGAGGAAAACTTATAGGATTTAATGCAGCAGCGCAAAAAACAGTACAGTCTGTTACGGGTAAAAGTTCGGGCTGGATAACATGGTCTCCCACTTACGGAAGATTCAATAATCCCTTGCGCTTCGGTTATCTTGTATTGGGCTCTGAAGTGCCTGTAGCAAGAATTCCCGAAACAGAGGAAGAAGATATTTTCTAAGTACTCAGGAATAACATCCTGAAAAAACTCAGACCCGGGAGCAATGAAAATGTATAACAGGAAGAACGTCTTCAACAAGGTCTACGATTATGAGAGTCATATAATACTCCTTGTTATCAGAACTTCAGGCAAGAAAATTATTTCTACTGCCTGCCGTTCTGTTTATATAAATAATAACCATCTTTTTATGGAGGTACAAAATGTTTAGAGAAAAGATTTCTCGCAAATCACATGGTTTCACGCTGATAGAGCTGCTGGTGGTAGTAGCGATAATAGCCATCCTGGCTGCGATGCTCCTGCCGGCGCTGTCTCAGGCGAGAGAAAGAGCCAGGGCTTCGGTCTGCATGAACAACTTGAAACAGATTGGGATAGCTTCGCATATGTACGTTATTGACTGGAAAGGTTATTTTTTAACGCGCTACCATCCGCGCGGCAGTAATTTCATGGGCAAGCTGGACCCTTATCTGCGTCAAAGAAAAAGGTCTGGGACCATCCCTCTCCTCAGTCAACTCGGAACAGTATGGATTTGTCCGAGCGTCAGGGATAAAACAAAAATTACCAGGAACGGCGAGTTTTGGAATACAACCGGCATCAATTATTATACGCAAGACGTTCACAGGAAACTTGACCGGTTTAAAAAGCAAAGCAAAATGGCCCTATTTATGGATTGGAGGGTTCCCGGCGACCCTCAAATATTTCCCGGCGATGGACTGGGCGCTTTTAGAATAAGAGACTATGACGGTTGTATAACCCCGAGACATACGGGGGGCTGCAACGTTTTATTCCTTGACGGGCATGTGGAATTCAGGACGCTCAACCAGGACCCGTTTGTTGCACACTCTGCATACCCCTATGATCCGGATGACAGCTTCTGGAATCAGTCCTATTAAGACTTTAAGTGAGTTTCAGATGAAGGCGTTGAGAATAAAGAGGGGGTTATGATGAACAAGAAAAAAATGTTACAGGTAGTAATTCTTATTATCATCATTGCCGCAGCATTTGCACTGACAGTAGTAAGATTGGTCCCCAAAAACGAGGTAGTTAAACCTGTTCAGGGTAAGTGGGAGAAGATGGATCCTGCAGAACGTGACAGACAACTTGTTGAAAGGTGGAAGGAAATGGGAATGTCACAGGAACAGATAGAAGATGGTCTAAAACTTTACAGGGAAAAGGACAAGCAGAGGGAATATTAACCTTTGAAAAATTAATCTTCTGGGTAAATTATTTACAAACAGTTAAACACTGGAGTGAAAAATGAGAAAAAGGGTTTTATCAGGCATCTGCCTGTCCATCATATTTTTTCAATCTGTCAGTATATCCTTCGCCGCAGGTAGAAGAGGAGAGGTGCTTGAAGTAAAGGCTGTAAAGACAACCAAACCACCGCTGATGGACGGAAGGTTAAACGACAGGATATGGGTGGAAGCAGGTCTTTATGGAGGTAAAATTACAGGTTTTGTTGATTCTACAGGGCAACAGTTACTTGAATACCAATCTGTGGGATATGTTGCTTACGACGATATGAATCTTTATATTGCTTACCAATCGTATGAACCTGAGACAGGTGGACTCGTTGCTAAAAGTACAGGCGAAAATTTTAATTTTATGGATGACCTCTTACAGATTTTTCTGGAACCTGAACTTAAAGGCAGATATCTCCACTACGGAATAAACTGTGAAGGGAAAACATCTATAGACATAGTTAAAGCATCCGCATTCAGATGTAAAGACTACTGGTCTGTGGAGGTAAGTATTCCGTGGGAAAAACTGGGGGTTGTTCCTGAAAAGGGTAAGATGCTCGGTTTTAACATAGCAGGACAAAAAACAGCACAGAGATCAGCTGGAAGCACATGGATAACATGGGCTCCTACTTATGGAGGATTTCACAATCCCGTACGTTTCGGATATCTGATACTTGGTTCTGAAATTCCGGTGCTAAGAAAAATTCCTGAGAGGGTAGAAGAAGATATTTTTTAGTCATTTCTTATATTTAAAAGAAAGAGGAAATCTTCTTGAGGTTGAGGAGAGAAAAAAAATGGAGAGTAAAGAAAGAGTAAAATTAGCCGTACAGAGAAAACGTCCTGACCGCGTGCCAATGGGATTTTATCTTGTTGACCACGATATTATCTCCGCTGTTATAGGACATCCTACCTTCGTACGTAACAGCCCTGCTTTCATGATAGCCTTATGGGAAGGGAGGAGAGACGAGGCAGTAGAAAGCATGAAGTCAGACATAGTAGATTTTTATCGCAAGATTGATTGTGTAGACCTTATTACGTGGAAAGAATCCCGGATTGTACCGCCAAAAGGAGACATGATTACATGGCAGCAGCCGCTTTTTATCCCGTCACAAGAATACCTCAGGGTAGACAAACCAAAAAAGGTAGATGATACAACGTGGGCAGATACCAGAGGCAACGTCTATAAAATAGTCTTTGAGACCAACACAGTGACTCAGGTAGCTTTTGCTGATGGATTGACAGACAAGGTTTTCACAGAAGATGATTTTTCTGAGAGGCTCCTACCCGAAAAACCTGACAAGTCCATCTTTGAACCGCTTGACTATCTGATATCAGAACTGGGAGAAAGCCGTTACATAGCTGGATATACAAGCGGTATTACAGCCCTGACCTTATTGGGTGATATGGAAGAGGGAATGATGAATCTGGCACTGCACCCGGAGATTATCCATGCATGCAACAGGCAGAAGGTTTTTTATCAGAACCATATGGATGAATTTTACATAAGACCCGGAGTAGACGGAGTATTGATGGAGCAGGATTTTGGAGGAACCAAGGGTCCATTGATTTCTCCAGCAATGTTTAAAGAACTGTGTTACCCATATATGAAACAGCGCGTTCAGAGGGTGAAAGAACTTGTGCCTCAGGTATTGTTCCACTGCTGCGGCAGTATAGTACCATTGCTTGATATGATGATAGACACGGGGATTGACGCACTGGAATCCATACAGACTAATGCTGCAGGTATGGCCCTGTCAAACCTTGTAAAAAATTACGGTGACAGGCTCTGTCTCTGGGGAAACCTGTCATTGGAGAGTTTAACAATAGGGTCTACTGAAGATGTAAGGAGGGAGGTGCGCCGGTGTCTTGAAGAAGGCAAGAAATCTCCGGGTTATGTTTTTGGTCCAAGCCATTCAATAGCATTTGGCACCAAGTATGATAATTTCATGGCTATGCTTGACGAGTTTGTCAAGTACCGTGAATATTAATGTATAAAGAGCATAATCAAAAGGCTCTGAGGGGAGATAATTTAAGAGACTGATAGAAAGGAAGTGACAAATGTTCAACAAAAAGTTGATTTTTGCAGTATTGACAGTTATGATTTGTCTCCCCGGGTATGCTGAATTAATATATCCAGGGTATGTAAAAATCCACTCATTTGAGACCGAGAAGGTGATTTATCAGACAGGAAAACCTGTAACTTTCTCCGTTATTTTTACTGCTGGTGATAATCATGAAGATAATGCGTATAAAGAACTGGACATCCAGATATGGGTGGAACGTGAGATGGAAAAGCCATTTCTGGTTACATCAAAAAAAGTGAAGCCCACCGGCAGTCTACAGGAGGAGAAGATGCAGTGGTTGTGGGCAGATAAAAGCGTCTTTGGGCATCGTGCATGGATTCGTTTTGTAGACCCTCAGGGAAGGGTTATAAATGAACAGGACACACTGTTTGATATAGCCGACAACTGGGTAGATGTGATGCGTCTTGTTTCCATAGGTGCCAACACAGTGGCCATACCGAATTATTCCGATGATATTATACAGCAGAAGGTCAAACAGATGAGAGTGGAGTACTTTAATGCTTTTGAAATGTGGACATTTTCCCCTGCCCCATACGACCTTGCACCTGAGACTGATTCCTGGCCATACCAGTACCATCCAGAGAGAAAACATGTAATTTCTAAAGAACGTCTGCAGAGATGGGGCAGAGAACTTCATAAACACGGTATGAAATATGTTGCCTATAATGAGTCCTCTGCTGTTAAGGGACCGGAAGATTGGCAGATTTATCTGAGATACGATGGTTTTAAAAAACCTTTCGCACACTATTTTGCTGACCAGGGAATGTTCACGCCAAATGCATTGAAGATTGCAGACTCTTTTGCCGATAACCTTTCTGATTCCATCAAGATGTTTGGCTGGGATGGGATTCTTATGGACAGCGCATTTTCCTGCTATATCCGTACCTCCGAAGGATACGATAAAGGTGGGAAAAACAAACTCACTGATTTGACAGCAGGAGAGATTGGATATGCCTACCTTAAAAAAGCAGATAAATCTGCCAGAGAAGTAAATCCAGAGTTTGCTTTTCTTTCCCAGAACGCTACCAGTATCAGCCATAACGCTCCAAAACTTGAGGTTGATAAAATCTATGCACTGGTCAGGGAAAATGCGGAAAGGATGAAAGTAAGAAAATACAGCGAGCTTGTTGACCTCTGGACATTGGAGATAGATGCTCACCACGAACCTCGTGATGGACGTTACCCGCTCACCTACGAAAAAATGTCTGTTGTTCTGAACAGCATCATAGAGGTCACAGGTCGGCCGCTGATGTGCTGGGCATTCCTGGTTACACCTTTTTACAGTGAGTATTCAGTTGCTTTTACGCGTCCTTATATGGCACTGTTGCTGGCGTCACGTACAAAGGTTCACGACCACTTTACCGGTTATGGAGGAGCATGGAGTAACGGGAGTGGCTCTCCTGCAGCCAGAGAGTTTATCAAATACAACCGTTTCATGGCAAGATTCTCCTATTTTTTATGGGACCCGGAACTGAGATGGGTTTTAAACCCCCATGAAGAAATCAGGGTCTCTGCATCAAGACCAGTTTTTTGGGACAGACTGGTCTATCGCCGACAACTACCAGATGGAAAGAGCAGAACTGTGGTTAATCTTCTCAATTTACCCTCAAACGGGAGTATTCTGGATCAGAAAGAAATTCCGCCGTCCGCTCAGAACATAGAGATTTCTCTTTCAAAAACTCTGGGGACAAAAAACGTTGTTTTTGTTGATGCTGATGACGATACGTTGACTCCCCTGACATTGATTCCATATCTTACTGATAATAACAGCGTTAGGTACAGGATACCACCGATTGCTTCCTGGGGTTTGGTTGTCATTGAAGGGGAAACAGAACCTGATGCAAAATAAAGGAGAAGCATATGTCATCTAAAAAAATAGTGTGTGTGGGTGCAGCATCAAAAAATTTTACAGGTATGTACATTGACATGGCTGCCAGAGATGGTCTTAAAGGAAGTGAAGTTGTCCTCTATGACATAGATAACGAACGGCTGGATATGTCATTAAAATTCGTCAAAGAAGTCTCCCGGAGAACAGGCAGTGGATTTAAGGTTAAAACTGCAGGGAGCTTTGCATCTGCAATGGATGGTGCGGATTTTGTCATAAGTGACATAGGTGGCACAGGCGGTGGGGGAGGGGGTTTTCATGCTGCAGGAGGTCTGCACAAAAAAGACCTGATGATTTCGTCTAAGTATGGGATATATCAGGTGGTGGGTGACACTGCCGGTCCAGCGGCAATGATGGCTGCACTGAGGACAATACCCATATATCTTCAGTTTACCCGTGAAATGGAAAAGAGATGTCCTGATGCAGTTCTTGTAAACCATGCCAACCCGATGGCTGTTTTGTGTAGGACAGTACATAAATATACTTCTCTTAAACAGATAATAGGTTTATGCCATGGAGTACAGGGCGGGATAAATTATGCAGCTACTGTCCTTGATGTTAAACCTGAAGATCTTTATACATTATGGGTGGGGACAAACCACTACTACTGGTTTACAGAGATATACCATAAAGGTATGAACGTTTATTCTAAACTGATGAAGAAGATGGAAAAAGCCAGACATCCTGAAAACTATCTGATGCACGCAGAGTTATCCCGTATATTCAAGCATCAGATTGTTTATCCGGATGACAGCCACATCATAGAATTTTACCCTTTTCTTTCCCAATTGAAAAACGGGTTACAGTTACCCTATGGTATACCAAAGTCACACCATGGACGTGAAGTGATAAGTGAGTTGTACAAAACAGGTAGAAAGAAAAAAGAAAAGGAATTGACAAGGAAGCAGGTTTTAAAAGATTTTGCTCAGTGGTTGGATGCGGAAGGACATCTTTCTGGGCGTCTTACCGGAAAGAGCCTTTTTGAAGAAGAGGGGCTGAAAAACAGGGAGGGTATACTTAAGAAAAAAGAAGAGAGTGAATATGCCCTGTCTGGTTCACTTGGCAGTTTGTTAGAGAATATGGCTCTGGGAAGAAGACGGGTGCATATAGTAAATGTACCTAATAAAGGTATGGTTCCCAACCTCCCTGAAAATGCAATCCTTGAGATTGAAGGGGTAACGCATCTTAACGGAATAAGAGGTGTTTATATGGGAAATGCACCGCTGGCTCTGAAAGGACAACTGGAAAAAATAATTGCATGGCAGGAGATGGTTGTTGATGCAGCAGTTAAAGGTGAGAAAAACCTCGCTATGCAGGCATTGATGCTTGACCCTATGGCTATAATACCTGCATCCGCGGAGAAGATGCTTGATGAATTACTAAACAATTCCAGGCATCTTCTGCCGCAGTTTTTCAAAAAATAAAAGGGGTAGTGTCAAGAAATAGAT
>CAYORP010000251.1:0-2667 GCA_964406415.1 uncultured bacterium | reverse complement strand
ACCTCAATCCTCTCCCCTGAGGGTAGAGGAAGAAAAAAATTCACCTCCGTGAGAGAAAAAAGGCAGGAAAAACAGAAAAATGTAAAAAGTTAAAACGCTGAAACCCGCACTGCTCAAAGGTTTCAGCAGGTGGAGGTGAAGTCAAAAAGGGCAGTGTCTGAAAACCCTTGATAGTCAAGAGATTCAGAGTTTCGTGACAGGCACCACTAAAAAATAAGGGAGGTGAAACATGAAAAAGAAATGGTTTTTTGTCTTGACGGGAGTAGTTTTTCTCTTATGCTCTTTAAGTGCAATAACGCAGGAGCAGAAGACAGGGCTGTCATTGGAGATGAAGGTGGCAAAGGAGACAACGGTAAAGAAAGATGGAAAGATAGTCACCGAACTTGTTCCGGTTGAAACCGCCTTCAGGGGAGACATCCTTGTTTACACCCTGACGTACAGGAACGAAGAGAAAGAGAAACTGACAAAGGCGGCCTTTGTTGCGCTTGTGCCGGAAGGCACCGTGTATATTGAAGGCAGTGCCACAGATGCCGGGATAACCGACATCTTCTTCAGTATAGATAAAGGGTCTTATTTCCAGAAACCACCTGTGAAATATTTCATCAAGAAAAAGGACGGCTCAAGGGAAGAGCGGATTGCAACCCCTGATATGTACACAAACGTCAGGTGGGTATTCAGAAGGGCCCTCGCACCGGGCGAGACCGGCAGGGTAACGTACAAAACGAAGGTGAAGTAAAAACAAAAAGGAGGTTTCAGATGGAGAAGTCAAAAAAGAAACAGGCATTAAAAAACAAAAGAAAAGGAGGTGATATTATGAAGAGTTTTTTTGTGTTTGCGGCAGTACCTGCCGCGGCGGTGCTGGCATTTGCCTCGCCGGCGGCGGCGGTGGGAACACCTGAAGGAACAGTTATTTCCAACCAGGCGTTCGCAGACTATGCGGATGCAAACGGCAATCCCCGCACCAGGGTATATTCCAACACGGTAATAACCACGGTCAGCCAGGTTGCAGGAGTTATGGTGATGCCGGAGACAGACTCCAAAGAAGGGGTTGTTGAAGACAGGGTCTATCACGGAGTAGCCATTACCAACACAGGCAACGGGGCTGATACCATTGACCTTGCATTGTCCGGCGACACATGGCCGTCCGTCATATACCTTGACGCCAACGGCGACGGGATATGGGACGAAGATACTGAAACAACCGTGGTAACCAATACCGGCGTGATAGCAGCTGATGCTACGTATTACGTTATCGTGGTTGTGGATGTACCTCCCGGTACGGATGACGGGGATTCAGACAGCGTCGTGCTCACAGCCACCTCGCAGTTTGACCCGATGGTTTCAGACAGCGGCACGTACACCACAATCGCAGAAAGCGCGGTATTCCAGGTTATCAAGTACGTCGTGGATACACCGGAAAATCCCATTCCGGGAGATACCATCACGTATAAGATTACGGGAGAGAATATAGGGACTGCCGACTCATCCGAAATCCTTGCTGAAGATGTTATCCCCACAGGAACTACCTATGTTCCGGGCAGTATGAGAGTGGGATTGATAACCGACGGGTACAACGATGCAACACCTGTTACGGACGCCAATGATGGTGACGAGATGGATGACATCGGGGCGTATTTTGACGGTACGAAGGTGGTATACACAAAGGGAAGTTTTGGCGCAGGGGACAGCGGTGCTTTCTTCTTCCAGGTAACAATTAACGCCGGAGTTCTTGAGAGCACTGACATAACAAACCACCTTACGGCGTATTACAAGCATACTGGACTTTCCACTTTGTATACTGCCACCAGCAATACAACAAGCACCATTGTCAGTTTCCTTGCGGCGGTTGACCTTGACCCGAACAGAACTGGAACGGGCAACCCTGGAGATGAGGCTATCTATGCCTTCACCGCCACCAATACTGGAAACGGCGCGGACAGGATAAACATAACAACGAACTCAACGGGAGGCTGGACATGGGTGATATGGGCGGATGTTGACGGTGACGGTACGCCAGGAACAGATGGTGACTACATACTCACGGATACCGATAGTGACGGCATCATAGACACCGGAGTCCTGACGCCCAACGGAGGCAGTCTAACGCTACTGGCTGTTTCCACGATACCTGTAGGTACAATCGACGGCTCTGTTGGTATAATGACAGTTACGGGTAACTCTACAAGGGACACGGGTGTATCAGACAGCATAACGCTGACCACAACAGTTACGGCACCTGTGCTGACAATATCCAAGACTGTCTCCCCTGAAGGGTCACAACCTCCAGGGACAGTCCTGACATATACGATTACCGTAACGAACATAGGTACGGGAACTGCAACCTCCATAGTTATAACGGATACGGTACCTGAATATACCACCTACGTGGAAGGTTCGCTGAAAACAGGAACATCGCTTGCAGACCTGCATCCCAGAACGGATTCGCAGGATGGCGACGGAGCCAGTTATATTTCGGCTTCCCATTCTGTGGTAACCGACCCTGCGACGCGCGGTCCGGGCGGTATTCGTATGCTGCAGTTCCAGGTAACGATTGACTGACTTTCACCCTCACCGCACCCAGCCTTCGGCTGAGTGGCCGCCTCTCCCCTCAAGGGAGAGGCAGTGAGGACAGGATAAATGGAAGAGAAGAATGATGATAGGAGTTAA
>CAYORP010000250.1:0-9860 GCA_964406415.1 uncultured bacterium | reverse complement strand
TAGCGATTGAAAAGGAACAAATTATAAACCCCTTACCATAAAGGCAGTGGCAGGTGATAAGTGGTTAGTGGTAAGCAAAATACTTTTGAAGACTAATAACTAAACACTATTCACTGGTTTTTCACTATTCACTGGCTTCAGAAATGGGGTAAAGGAGGATTAGAAATGGGAGCATTAATAGGTGGAATAGTAGCGGTAATTCTGGGTATTTGGGGACTTGCTGCATGGTGGAACCTTTTCGTAAAAGCTCTTATGGCATCGGTTCCCTTTTTACTGCTTGTAGGGGGGGTAATAGCGATTGCAGCAGGTATAAGTGATATTAAAGATAAGATGGAAGAGAAGAAAGAGTCTAAAAAAGAAGAAAAGCCGGAAGAGAAGACAGAACAAAAGGCTGAAGTAAAACCTGAAGAAAAAACAGAAGAACAGAAAAAAGAGCAGTAAAAAATTTTCAAAAATATCTAAAAGGGGGGAGAGAACATAACTCTCCCCCTATTTTATTACGAGATTAAAAATTTTGTCCTTTACGTAGATTTGTTTATTAATTGTTTTACCACTGAGCCATTTTGAAATGCCGGGGTCGTTGAGAACCTTTTCAAGTACTTCAGATTCAGGAGAACCCGCAGCCACGGTTATTCTACCTCTGACCTTTCCGTTTATCTGTACCGCGACAGAGACCTCTTTTTCAATCAGATACCCTTTTTCTACCTCAGGCCAGGATTCGCTGAAAATTGATTTTTTGTTTCCTGCCATCTCCCATAATTCCTCACATATATGAGGAGTAAAAGGGGCCATAATCTTTATAAATCTTTTCCAGACATCCATCAATTTTGCTTTTGAGCATTCCCTCTTTTCTATTATTCTGTGTATATCATTGGTGAATTCCATCATTTTTGCTATGGCAGTGTTGAAATGGAAGTCTTTTTCTATATCTTCAGTAACGCTTTTTATTGTCCTGTTTATAATCTTTTCGGCGGTAATATCACCTTCATTTTTACCTGTGTCTGTATATTCTAAGATATTGGTATTCAATGTCCATATTCTGTTTATGAATCTCCATGTGCCTTCAATCCCTTTTTCTGACCATTCAAGGTCAAGTTCGGGTGGTGCAGCAAAGAGGATAAAAAGCCGAAGTGTGTCCACACCGTATTTTTTTATAGCATTTTCAGGGTCCACTACATTACCTTTGGATTTTGACATCTTGAACCCGTCTTTTATTACCATACCCTGACATAGCAGGTTTTCAAAAGGTTCTTTAAAGTCTAAATAATGCATATCGTTTAAGACCTTTACAAAAAATCTGCTGTAGAGTAGGTGTAATATGGCATGCTCTATTCCTCCTATGTACTGGTTAACAGGCATCCAGTAATTAACCTCCTCTTTGTTGAAAGGCTTTTCTATGTTATCCCCGGATGCATATCTTAAAAAATACCATGAGGAATCCATGAATGTATCCATGGTATCGGTTTCTCTAATTGCATCCCCTCCGCACTTAGGACACTTGCAGTGAAAAAATTCAGGGATATTTTTGAGAGGAGATTCACCCTTGCCTGTAAGTTCAATATTGTCAGGCAATTTAACAGGAAGGTCTTTTTCGGGGACTGGAACCACGCCACATTTTTCACAATATATTATCGGGATAGGAGTTCCCCAGTATCTTTGCCTGGATATGCACCAGTCTCTCAAACTGTAGTTGGTTGTTTTTTTGCCTCTGCCCTTTTTCTCAAGGTATTCTGTTACAGATTCAATACCTTTGGCGTTTTTTATTCCGTCAAACATACCGGAATTTACCATGATACCCTCGCCTTCGTAAGATTGTTCAATCTTCTCCGGTACGCTCTGCCATGCAGGATTTTTTATTACCACCTTTATGGGTAGATGATATTTATCAGCAAATTCAAAGTCTCTCTGGTCATGTGCAGGAACCGACATAATAGCTCCTGTCCCATATTCCATAAGGACATAGTTACCCAGCCATAGAGGGATTTGTTCATCATTGACTGGATTTACAGCGTTAAGGCCGGTAAAAACTCCCTCCTTCTCCATTTTTACGGTAGATTCAACCGTTACGTTCTGATTTTTAAACTTTTTCAGAAAATTCAGGATTTCCTCTTTTAGCGGGCTTTTGGATAGAATTTCCGGTATAAGAGGATGTCTTGGAGATATTACTACGTATGTAGTCCCAAAAAGAGTGTCAGGTCTTGTTGTGAAAACTCTGAGTATTTTGTCTAATGCAGGTATCTTGAATTCTACCTCGCATCCATAACTTTTACCTATCCAGTTTTTCTGCATGGTGATGACACGTTCAGGCCATTTCCGTATACCCGAAAAATCCAGCAGTTTTTCCGCATAATCGGTAATTTTAATAAACCACTGGGAAAGTTCTTTTTGCTCAACCGGTGTACCGCATCTCCAGCAACGGCCGTCAACAACCTGCTCATTTGCCAGTACGGTACGACAGGAAGGGCACCAGTTGGCAGGCGAGAGTTTTTTGTATATCAACCCCTTTTTATAAAGTTGTAGAAAAAAATACTGGTTCCATCTGTAATATTCGGGGTCGCAGGTAGATAGTTCTCTTTCCCAGCAATATGAAATACCCAGTTTTTTTAACTGTTTGCTTATGGTATCTATATTTTTGTATGTCCATTTTTTGGGATGTGTCTTCTGTTTTATTGCTGCATTTTCAGCCGGCATTCCGAATGCGTCATAACCGATGGGATGTAGAATGTTAAACCCTTTGAGTATAAGAAATCTGGAGACTACATCCCCTATAGTATAATTTCTTACGTGCCCCATATGTATCTGGGCTGAGGTATAGGGAAACATTTCAAGTACATAAAACTTCTCCCTGTTTTCATCAAACTTTGCCCTGTATATTCCAGAATCTTCCCATTTTTTCTGCCATTTACTTTCTACATCTCTAAAATTATATTTTACCATTACTCTCTCCATCTATTTTGACATTTTGCCCTATAAAGTGTTTTATAAATATACAGCAAAACAGTTTTTTTTTCAATTTATTTGACATTTTTTCTGTTTGGTTTAACATTAGTTATCTTGAGGTTTTAAAAAACAAGGGGGCGAATATGAAAATTGCAAGTCAGTTAGGTTTATTGCCGGGTAATAGCAACAGAGAGAAGTTTGAAAAGGCTAAAGAGATTGGTTTTGAAGGGATAGAGTTGCAGGGGAGGGTGATGCTGGAAGACCCTTCAGTTGTTAGGGAATACAGCACTCTTTCAGAGAAGACCGGTATGAAAATCTCGTCAATATGCGCAGGATATAGGAATTATCTTCTGGAAGAATCTGCTGACTGTAGAGAAAAATCAAGGAAGGATATTAAAGAATTGTTGAAGATTGGAGGTGAGCTTGGCGGTGCAGGTTTGATTCTTGTACCTGTTTTCGGACACCCCAAAATAAGCGACCTGGTTCCATATAAAAATGCAATTGAACTTGAGGAAGAACTTCTTCTTTCACAACTTCCTGAGATTGTTGAATCTGCTGAAAAAAACAATTGTGCGCTTTTTTTAGAACCACTTAACAGGTACGAAACGCACTTTATGAACAAACTGGAACAGGCAACTAAATATTGTGAAAAGATACAGAGCCCTTTTCTCAAAATTTTAGCGGACTTTTTCCATATGAGTATAGAAGAGGCGTTCATTGCAGAATCAATAGAGAAAGCAGGGAAGTGGATAGCGCATGTGCATCTTGCAGATAGCAACAGGATTCTGCCGGGGATGGGACACACTAACTTTTCTGCCGGTTTTAATGCATTAAAGAAGATAGGGTTTAAACAATTTATGGCGCTTGAGTGTGGTGTTCCTGAGCCCAAAGAAAAGAACCTGAAAAAGAGTTTGGAATATATTAAAAAAGCAATGGGGGAGAAAAATGGATAAGGTTAAAATAGGGTTTATAGGTTGCGGTGGCATTGCAGGTGCACATATGCCAAATTTACAGAAGATGAAAGACGTTGAATTTGCAGGGATGTGTGATATTGAAGAAGAAAGGGCGAAAAAGGCATCAGCACTTTATGGCGGAAAGGTCTTTACTGATTTTAACCAGATGCTTGAAGAGATTGAACTGAACGCATGTTTCATATGCGTACCGCCTTTCGCACATAAGGGGCAGGAAATGAAGTGTGCGGATAAAGGTATACCTTTTTTTGTTGAAAAACCGATTCATTTGAACCTTGAAGCCGCAGAAGAGATAGCCTCCGCGGTTAAAGAAAAAGGACTTATAACTGCAGTAGGTTATCAGGACAGGTATCAAAGTATCATTGAATACATAAAACCTTTTTTCAGCGCGGATACACCAGGGTTTTTCACCGGTTGGTGGGTAGGTGGTATGCCTGGTGTTTACTGGTGGAGAAAAAAGGAAATGTCCGGTGGACAGGTTACGGAACAAACCACACATATCTTTGATATGGCAAGATATCTTCTTGGAGAACCTGTTGAGGTTACCGCTGTGAAAAGGACCGGTTTGATGAAAGGAGTAGAGGGATATAACATTGAAGATGCCTCGGCCGTCTCTGTATACTTTGGAAGCGGAGTATTTGGAACAATCTTCTCAGGATGCTTTTTAAAAATGCAGGGAAAGGCAGGGCTGGATTTTTATTTTAGAGATAAGGTGGTAGAGTATACTGAAAGGCAAAAGGTTAAAATTAATTACGGCAATAAAATAGAAGAAATTTCTGAGAATGCCCAGGAGATTATTTATAAAGAAGACAGAACTTTTATAGAATCGGTGAAGACAAAGAATCCGTCTTTGATAAGGTCATCCTATGAAGATGGGTTGAAGACATTGCGTTTTACTTCCGCTGCCAACAGGGCAATAGAAACAGGTAAGATAGAAAAAGTATAAATGGGAGCCTGAATGAGTTACAAAAATTACGGGAAGGAGTTATCTCCGTCTTATTTTCAGATGGAACTGATGAAGAAGGCGCCAAAAAATCTATCTTTTTCTGATAATATAACGTATGAAACCTGGCGCAGGAAATTGAAGAAAAAACTGAGAGAACTTATAGGCCCGATGTATAAGGATAAAGGAAAGGTGAAATACGATATCCTGAAAGAAGATGAGACAAAGGACTACACCATCCAGAAGATTTTATTTGCCACCGTGCCCTCGGCGATAAATATGGCATATCTTATGGTTCCTAAAAATGGTAAAGGGAGATATCCCGCTATGGTGTGTTTACAGGGACATAGTGAGGGAGCTTTTATATCAGTAGGTAATTATTTCGGAGAGGGCGGTAAAAATTTCAAGATTGAGGGTGACCGGGACTTTGCGATACAGGCGGTTAAAAACGGATTTGTTGCTCTTGCAATTGAACAGAGATGTTTCGGGGAACGTGAGGAAAAACAGTTAAAACAAAAGATTGATAACAGGTGTTGGGATGCTACCATGCATGCCTTAATGCTCGGTCATACCCTTATAGCAGAAAGAATTACAGACGTCAGCAGGGGGATTGATTTTTTGCAGCAGTTGCCTTTCGTCGAAAAAAACATGATAGGGTGCATGGGTAATTCAGGCGGAGGTACCATTACATATTATGCTGCCTGTCTTGAAGACAGAATTAAGGTGGCAGTGCCTTCCTGCTCATTTTGCACTTATGAGGATTCCATTATGCGGATAGGCCATTGTATGGACAACTACATTCCAGGAGCACTGAAATATTTCGGTATGGAGGACCTTGCAGGGCTTATTGCTCCGAGGAATTTGATTATTGTTGCAGGAAAAGAAGACCCTATTTTCCCCATAGGAGGGGTTAGAAAAGCATTCAGAAGGTCAAAGGATATCTATAAGAAATCCGGATTCTCTGACAGAGTAAAACTAATAATTGGTCCGGGAGGACATAGATTTTATGCCACTCTTACCTGGCCACACATAAAAAAAACAATGGATATGTATAAACCTGGAGGCATCTGATGGACTTTTTTTTCGGGGGAAAGAAGAACAGGGTTTACGCTATGACTGAAAAATATCTGGATAAAATTCTTGAAACTGTTGAGATGTTCAAAAAAACAATGGAAAAGTATTTTGATACAGGTATCTCAAGAGAATTTAAGCAGATGATAGAAGAAACGCATCTTTCCGAATCAATGGCTGATGATATCAGAAGAGAGATAGAACTGGAGATGTATCAGAAATCTCTGATTCCTGAGTCGAGGGGAGACATACTGGGACTCATTGAGGCAACGGATTCAGTTCTCAACAAAGCACAGTCAGTCTTATATCAGATTGAAACTGAATCTCTTAATATCCCGAAAGAATTAAGTGATAATTTTCTGGAACTTATCAGCGATAATGTTGCTGCTTTTAAGAATGTAATTGAGGGATTCAGAATACTATTTCACAGTTTAAAAGATGTCAGAGAAAAGGTGAAAGAGGTTGACAAAAGAGAAAGTTCTTCAGACAGAATGGAAAGAGAGATGATAAGAAGGATTTTTTCCTCTGACTGCGAGATAGGGCAGAAAATTCTTCTCAAGGACCTGGTTATTGAAATCGGAAATATCTCTGATATGTCCGAAGAGGTAACCGACCGTTTGAATATTGTAGCCGCCAAGAGAATGGTTTGACATCCACTTAATTTCTCCTGAATTTGCTGAGAATCTGATATGGATATAAGATTACTTGGACCTTTATATATGGGATGGGCTCTCGGTTCAAATGACACTGCCAATATATTCGGTACTGCAGTATCTTCTTATATGGTGAGGTACCGAACCGCAGGTATACTGACTGCATTATTCGTTCTTGCCGGGGCTTTAATCGGAGGTAGACCGGGGATAGAAACGCTCTCCAGTTTGACAGCACAAACAGAAAACACTGCTTTTATAATCGCTGTGGCTGCCGCGATAACCGTTACCCTGATGACACTGATGAAACTTCCGGTATCCACATCCCAGGCGGTTATAGGCGCCATAATGGGTATAGGGATTATCAAAAGACAGATAGATATAACGGGCCTGATAAAGGTTTTTATATGCTGGGTTACGACTCCTGTAGGTGCAGCTTTGGTTTCCACAATACTTTATGTAATAATAGCAAGAGTGCTACGGAGGAAAAACCTGCATTTTATAACCTATGACAGGTTGATGAGAACCCTGCTTATTTTTGCGGGAATATATGGGGCTTATTCTCTTGGTGCCAATAATGTAGCTAACGTAACAGGTGTTTTCTACAGTTCAGGTATGCTGGATATCAACACTGCATTATTTATTGGAGCGCTGAGTATAGGGATTGGAGCGATAACATCCAGTAGAGGTGTAATGTTTACAGTTGGCAGAGGAATTATACCTGTAGACGCTTTTTCCGCGTTTATTACTATTCTGTCACATTCAATTATACTCCACGTTTATGCCCAGATAGGAGTTCCTGTCTCTTCATCCCAGGCTATTGTGGGAGCCGTTGTGGGAATAGGGCTTTTCAAGGGTGTAAAGACCATAAATAGAAAGATGGTGTTGAAGGTATTATCCGGCTGGTTTTTTACTCCGGTTCTTGGTTTACTCTTCTGTCTGTTTCTGTCTTTGCTCTTTCTGTGATGAGACAAAATTTGAAAGTAGCAAATAAACATTATAGAATTAAGGAAATACCCGATGAAAGAAAAAATTTTACTTGATACTGATATAGGTAGTGATATTGATGACGCAGTATGTCTCGCTTACCTGCTTGCAAATCCAGATTGTGACCTGATGGGGATAACGACGGTTTCAGGAGAATCTTATAAACGAGCAATGATAGCAAATGTAATCTGTCGGGCAGCAGGCAAAGATATTCCTGTATATCCTGGTGCTGAAGATCCTCTGATAATAGGACAGAAGCAGAAATCTGCACCACAGGCAGAAATACTTGATAAATTTTCCTGTAAAAAAGATTTTACTGAGGGTGAAGCAATAGAGTTTTTAAGGCAGACAATCAGGAATAATCCTCATCAGATAACTCTGCTTACAATAGGACCCTTAACAAACATCGGGCTACTGTTTAAAACGGACCCCGTTATCCCTTCTCTTCTTAAAAAACTTGTGATGATGTGCGGTGTTTTTACGTTTGTGGATGGTGAAAATAAGACTGAATGGAATGCTTCACTTGACCCGCATTCCACAGCAATTGTTTACAGCAAAAAAATTAACGTTCACAGTTCTGTGGGGCTGGATGTTACAAAAAAGGTTTTCATGCCGGCTGAAGAGATACGGGCTTCTTTTAAAAATAATGCACTACTTAAAACAGTGCTGCCTTTTGCTGAAGTGTTTTTCAGACAAAACAACCGTATAACATTTCATGATATTCTTGCCGCTTCCGTAATATTCAAACCGGAAATATGTACGTTTAAAAAAGGTAGAGTGGATGTTGAATTGAAAGATGATAATCTAATGGGTATGACAAGGTTTACTCCTGCAGAAGAAGGTTTTTGTAATATAGCAGTTGATGTTAATCCTGACTTATTCTTTCAGCATTTCTTTTCCTTTTTTGTTTAAGGACTGAGTTGTTTCTGCCGATATTATTCTTTAAAAGAGAGGTTATTATGGAAAAGATTTATTTCAGTATGCAGGCAAAGGTTTACTTTGAAAGAGGTGGATTGGAAAAGCATCTGCCTGAAATAAAGGATTACGGAAAAAAAACACTTATTGTAAGCGGAAAAAATTTTATTTTCAGGTCAGGAATTTATGACAGAATATCAAAGATATTGTCAGATAGCGGTATTGAGTATACTTCTTATTCCGGTGTTAGTCCAGAACCTGATACCGACGACGTGGAAAGGGGAGTGTTGTTGTGCAGAGAGAAGGGCTGTGATTCTATCCTTGCTGTTGGAGGGGGGAGTGCAATGGATGCGGGGAAGGCAATAGCGGTACTCACAGCCAATGGTGGTTCAGTGAGGGATTATTTTGGCGAAAAGGAATACAAACATAAGCCCCTGCCTGTTGTTGCCGTACCGACCACCTGTGGTACAGGGAGCGAGGTAACAAGATTTGCCGTTATAGTGGACAGGCAAGCGCAGACAAAGAAAACTATAAATAGCGAAAAGATTATTCCGAAGATATCCATACTTGATGCCGACTTATTAAAAACGCTTCCGCAGAAACTTGTTACGGCAACAGGAATGGATGCTTTTTCGCACAGTGCGGAGAGTTTCCTGTCATCAAAAGCCGATTATGTCTCAAAGATATTTGCAAAGGACAGTCTCAAACTGCTGATGAAATTTTTGCCTGAGGCATACGCGTATACAGGGAATATGGATGCTTTGGAAAATCTTTTTCTCGCTTCTCTACTTGCCGGTCTTGCAATAAACAGGACTGGGACCATTATTGTTCATGGTATGGGCTATTCTCTTACGGTAAAATATAATATCCATCATGGTACAGCCAATGCTATACTCCTCCCCTATGTTTTTATGTACTTAAAAGAAAACGGATACAGTGAAGAGATATCTGAACTGGAGAAAATCTGGGGAGATACTGAAAAACTGAATGATTTTGTGAAAAGCATAGGTCTGCCGTCAAGACTGAAAGAAGCAGGGATAGGTGTAGAAGAAATAGAGGAACTTGCAGATTTGTCTGTTGTTGGGACACAGAGGTCATTGAGGAACATGAAAACAAAAATGGACAGGGACAATCTTAAAAAAATTTTGCAGGATGCATTGTGAAAGGAGGATAGGCAGATGAAGATTAAATTGTGCGATATGACATTGAAGGAAGTAAGAGATGAAGGGCCCTTTGAGGTGGCAGTTTTACCGTGGGGAGCTTGTGAGCCGCATAATATGCATCTTCCTTATGGTTGTGATGCCTTGGCAGTAAAAAAAATCGCAGAGATTAGCGGTAAAAAAGCAAAAGAAAAGGGGGCAAAGGTCATAATTCTTCCCACTA
>CAYORP010000249.1:0-10740 GCA_964406415.1 uncultured bacterium | reverse complement strand
TCACCCTCACCTTCATCCTCTCCCCTCAAGGGAGAGGAAATAGAGAGGAGAACTTCAGACACTATAAACAGCCCGGGAAGGTTTTCAAATCCTTTCAGGAACTTCAGTGTTTCTTCATCTGCCGCTATTGTAACCTTTGCCTCAAGACCGCTGCCCAGAACCTTTGCCTCTCTCTTTTCCTCTATCTTCTTCATTACCTGCCTGCGTATCTCAAAGAATCTTTCCCACCTTTCCAGTACCTCCCTATCAGGAGCAGTCTGTTCAGGCCATCCCTCAAGAAACACGCTGTCCTTATCTTTACCCCATGGTATCAACTGATAGGCTTCTTCTGCGGTGAAAGAGAGTATCGGGGCGAGCAGCCTTACGAGAGCATTCAGGATGTGGTACAGGACTGTCTGCCCGCTCTTTCGCTCCGGAGAGTTCTTGCCGCAGGTGTAAAGACGGTCCTTCAGATAGTCCAGATAAAATGATGACAGGTTTACGTTACAAAAGTTATAAATCTCCTCAAACGCCTTGTTGAAGGCAAACCTTTCGTAGCATACAGTTACGGTATTCACAACCTCTTTGAGTTTCTCCACTGCCCACCTATCCGCACCGTCAAGTTTATCCACAGGAACCGCCTGCGGCGGTGAAAAATCGTAGAGGTTGCCCAGAAGAAACCTCAGGGTGTTACGTACATTCCTGTAAGACATAACGACATTTTTGACAATACCGTCTGAGATTCTTATGTCCTGCTGATAGTTCTCCGCCACGCTCCACAGACGCAGTATCTCAGCCCCGTAACTTTTAATCAGTTCTTCGGGTCTTATAACGTTGCCGAGAGACTTACTCATCTTCCTGCCCTCTGCATCAACCACGAAACCGTGTGTGAGCACGGTCCTGTATGGAGCGCTCTTCTTGACACCGCAGGAGGTGATAAGAGAGGTCTGAAACCACCCTCTGTGCTGGTCACTGCCTTCCAGATAAATGTCGGCAGGCCATCTCAGTCCGCCGGACTCTTTAAGCACCGCAAGGTGGCTGACACCCGAGTCAAACCATACGTCCAGTATGTCCGTCTCTTTCCTGAATTCCCCGCCCCCGCAGTAAGGACAGAGGAAACCTTCAGGCAGCAGTTCTTTCTCTGTTTTTTCCATCCAGACGTTGGACCCGTTTTCTCTTACCAGTTTTTCTATATGCTCAACTGTATCTCCCGTTATTATTGGCTTCCCGCAACTGCCGCAGTAAAAAACAGGTATGGGGACCCCCCACAAACGCTGTCTTGAAAGACACCAGTCAGGCCTTAAACCGACCATTGAGGATATCCTGTTTTTGCCTTCCGGTGGCACCCAGTTCACTCTTTCAATCTCGGCACCAAGCAGACCTCTCAATTCATTATGGTCTATCTTCAGAAACCACTGTCTGGTGCTCCTGAATATGACAGGTTTCTTGCAGCGCCAGCAGTGCGGGTAGGAATGAACTATCTCCTCACTGTAAAACAGCGCTCCGTTTTTATTCAGTTTCTCCACGATGAGCGGGTTTGCATCAAAGACCTTCATCCCTTCAAACTCCTTTACCTCACCGGTAAACCTGCCCTTTTCATCAACGGGCGAGAGTATCTCCAGGCTGTTTTTCAGGCCTGCATAGTAGTCTTCTTCTCCATGCCCGGGGGCAGAGTGTACGCAACCTGTACCCTCTTCAGCCGAGACGAACCCGTCAACGATAACCCGTGACCGTCTTTTTACAATAGGGTTGTCATACTGGTAGCCCCCCAGTTGTGTGCCTCTGAAGGTCTTTATTATGGAGTATTTCAACCCGCGTTTTCCCATAACCTCCGGCAGCAATTTCTCCGCCAGTATGTACCTGCCTTCGTTCGTATCTACAAGAACATACTGCAGGTCAGGGTGGACTGCTATCGCCATATTTGCAGGCAGCGTCCAGGGGGTTGTGGTCCATATGAGAAAAGATGCGTTTCCCTCTCCACCGTCTGCAACTGGAAATTTTACGTATATTGACGGCGTTTTATCATCCTCATACTCTATCTCCGCCTCTGCCAGCGCGGTCTCACATGAGATACACCAGTAAATGGGTTTGTACGCCTGATAGATGTATCCTTCCAGCGCCAGTTTCCCGAATGTCCTGATAATCTCCGCTTCATAGTCAGGAGAAAGGGTGAGGTACGGATTCTCCCAGTCCCCTAAAATGCCAAGCCGCTTGAATTCTTCTTTCTGTATATTCAGGAATTTTTTTGCATAATCTGCCGCCTGTTTTCTAAAACTAAGGATGTCAACCTCGCCTTTGTGCGTCTTCATCTCACGAAAAACCTGGTGTTCAATGGGCATACCGTGACAGTCCCATCCGGGTTTGTACGGTGAATAAAAACCCTTCATTGAGCGGTACTTAACCACAACGTCTTTCAGTATCTTGTTCAGTGCTGTACCCAGATGTATGTGACCGTTGGCATAAGGCGGACCGTCATGCAGGATATAAGACGGACCTTTTTTGTTCTTCTCCGTTAATCCTTTGTAGACATCTTTTTCTTCCCATAACCTCAGGAACTCCGGCTCTCGCACCGGCAGGTTCCCCTTCATTGGGAAGGATGTCTGCGGTAGATGTACTGTCTTAGAATAATCCATGCTCAGTCTCCTTTACTCCGAACTTCTCTTTATATCTCTCACATAGTGAGAGGTTATGATTTTGCTTCTCAATCTGACTCCAGAATGTATCATTTTACCATAAGTCTTGACAAAAGGATAAAGAGACATTAAAATTTTGCTCAAATACTAAAAATAAATCATAAACCCCTCACTGTTTGTCACTGCGACCACGAGCGAAGCGTGGTGGGAAGCAATCTCATAGACTGTCGCGCACAATACGCTCGTAATGACAACAAGCGCCAGTTCGGGGGTAAACGAGCGAGGTCAAGGATGAAAGTATTCGTAGACGAAGACATCTGTACTCTTTGCGGTATATGCGCAGATATATGTCCTGAAGTATTTGAACTGTCAGAAACGAGTTGTATTGTAAAGCCAACGGAAATCACCGGAGAGATAGCGGATAGGGTGAATGAGGCGGTTGAAAGTTGCCCGGTAGAAGCCATAACAATTGAGGAATAATATGGATATCTTTCCCCCGTATGAAATATTTGAGGCACTTGCAGAAACATTCCCGAGGTTACCACTGTGTGCCGAGATGCTCGGGGACCTGGAAACGCCTGTATCTGCCTTTCTTAAGGTCCGAAAAGGCAGTTACAGTTTTCTGCTTGAAAGTGCCGAGCAGGAGGAAAGAACGGGAAGGTATTCATTCCTGGGAACCTCTCCGGATTTCGTCGTAAGGGGAAAAGGGAAAAACTCTGAAATCTACAACAACCTCACAGGGGAAAAAAGAATCATCACCTCGGATAATCCAACAGGCGTAATAGACAACATCCTGAAAGAAAACAGGGCACCCGACTACGGATTCCTGCCGGGTTTCAGCGGCGGACTCATCGGCTACTTCTCCTACGATTTTGTCAGACAGGTAGAAAACCTCCCGGATAACCTGAAAGATGATATGGATTGTCCGGACTTCTTTTTTATGTTTGCCGGTGACATTGTTATATTTGACCATTTTAAAAGAAAGATTATACTGGTTTCAAACGTTGATACCCGGCACTTAAATGCATCTCCCAGAAAATCTTACGAAGATGGTCTGGAAAGACTGGAGGCATTGAAAAAAAAGATAGAGGGCCCGTTGTTTCTGGTAGAACCGCAGGGTAAAACAACTCAGGACAAACCATTCAAGAGTAATTTTAAGCGGAAGGATTTCATAGAAGCGGTGAAGACTGCCAGAAGGTACATTAGAGAAGGGGATATCATCCAAACAGTCATATCACAGCGGTGGGAGAAAAAACTGGACGCATCTCCTTTCAGCATTTATCGGGCACTGCGTTCCGTGAATCCTTCACCTTATATGTTTTATCTTGACGCAGGAGAGGTGAAACTCGTGGGTTCTTCTCCTGAAATACTGGTAAAACTGGACAATAAAACCGCGACTGTGCGTCCCATAGCAGGTACGAGACCGAGAGGCAGGAACGAAAAGGAAGAGACCCGTCTGGAAAAATCACTGCTGAATGACGAGAAAGAACGGGCAGAGCACATAATGCTGGTTGACCTCGGGCGAAACGACCTGGGCAGGGTTTGTAAACCGGGCAGTGTAAAGGTGACGGAGTTGATGGGAATTGAAAAATATTCACATGTGATGCACATAGTTTCTAACGTAGAGGGTATTTTAAAGCCCGGGAAGAAGGCAACTGACCTTCTCAAGGCCACATTTCCTGCCGGGACTGTTACCGGGGCACCCAAGATAAGAGCGATGGAGATAATAGAGGAGATTGAACCGGTAAAAAGAGGTCCCTATGCCGGCGCATCAGGATACTTCAGTCTTCAGGGGAATATGGACTTTTGCATCAACATAAGGACGTTTATTGTCAAGGATGATATCGTTTATTTACAGGCAGGAGCAGGACTTGTTGCGGACTCCATACCCGAAAAAGAGTACACGGAGACGAAAAACAAGGCAAAAGGACTGATGGAGGCATACAGGGCTTCCAGACATATCTGAAAGTGGAGAGAAATCCCCCTTAGTCCCCCTTTTACAAAGGGGGAGATAAGGGGGAGGATTTGAAGGAGAAAATATGGTGTTGATGATAGATAACTACGACTCTTTTGTCTACAACCTCGTACAGTACCTCGGCGAACTGGGTGAGCGGGTTGCCGTGTACAGGAACGATGCCTTAGATATTGACAGGATTGAGTCTATGCAAAGCGTATCTTCTATAGTTATCTCGCCTGGTCCCGGCAGACCTGAGGATGCAGGAATTTCCTGTGAGGTTATCAAAAATTTCGGGGGACGTATTCCCATACTCGGGGTATGTCTGGGACACCAGTGCATAGGGCATGTTTATGGAGGCAGGATTGTCAAGGCAGGACGTCTGATGCACGGTAAAACCTCCCTTATTCACCACAGTCCAGAAGGTCTTTACAAAGACATCCCCAGCCCGTTTGTGGCAACAAGATACCACTCTCTTATCATTGAGAATAATTCCCTGCCGGATGAGATAGTTGTTGATGCGTGGACAGAAGAAGGCGAGATTATGGGGATAAGACACAAAAAAAACAGGATTTTCGGTGTACAGTTTCACCCCGAGGCAATACTTACCGAGCATGGGAAGACCATCCTGAAGAACTTCCTTCATCACGCCCGGCCCTGATTTTTCCGTGGGGATTTTTTATAAGGTTATTGATTTTGCTGCTCTATCCTTTTTATGTCTTCCAGCGTATCAACACAGGGTGAGTCCTGTCGTATGATGGCAACCTTCAGTTTGTATCCGTTTTCAATTATCCTGAGTTGTTCAAGTTTCTCAATTTTTTCAAGATTAGAAACCGGCATACCTGCAAAGGTCTCAAGAAACTTCTTTCTGAAAAGATATACCCCTATATGTTTATAAAACTTCACTTTTTTCATAGAAGATTCCTCGTTGTCCGTGAAATAAGGGGCTGGATAGGGGATGAGTGAACGCGAGGAGTACAAGGTAAAATTGTCTTTATCAAGAACGATTTTTGCGATATTCGAGTCGTATATCTCCTCTTCTTTCCTTATCTTTGTTGCGGCAGTGGTTACATAAAGAGACGGGTCATCAAGTAAAAGTTTTAAGGGCTTTTCAACTGCGGCGGCGGGTATGTAAGGCTCGTCTGCCTGTATGTTTACAATAATGTCTGCATCAATCCTTTTTGCCGCCTCCGCCACCCTGTCACTGCCGCTGTTGCATCTTTTAGAGGTCATTATTGTTTTTGCCCCGAACCTTTCAGCGGCTTCCACTATTTTTTTATGGTCGGTTGCGATGTAGACTTCGGAAAAACTCTTCACGAGTCTTGCCCTGTTGTAGACCCTTTCCAGTATGGACCTTCCGTTTAACTCATAAAGGACCTTGCCCTGCAAACGTTCGGAACTGTACCTTGCGGGTATTATGCATATGACTTTTTCTTTTTTCCCCATTATCGCCAATCCTATTGCAGCGTGTAGCGGCGGCATTTATGCCACTAACAACCGTACAATAAATCGCATCGCTACCCAGAGATTGTAACATATCTCAAGATAAGATGAAATAAGGAACAGGGGCAGGATTATAAGATTTGGCGTTCCAATGGAAGAAAATCTATGCTCATTCTTGGGTGCCGCACTCTCTGGTAAATTCAAAACGGTATTACTATACGATTGACTGCAAATTCGTATTACCTTTATGGACGTGGCTCTATTTCCATCCCCGTGTATCCAGTTCCTTCATACAGGCATAAAATGGCAAACGGTTATCACGAACCGGAAATTCAACGCAGAACGTTCCGTCAAATGACTGCTTCGAGAGGATGTCAAAATACTTTTTCCACGGCACGTTTCCCTCGCCGTACATGCAGTGGTCGTCATTCTCCCCGTGGTTGTCTGCCAGATGCACATATGTCAGGTACGCTGACAGTTCGTGCAGCAACTGCTCTCCGTTTCCGGTCATATTGGCATGTCCGGTATCAAAACAAAATTCCAGTGAAGGACTCTGAATCTGCCGGAACAGTTCCATGAATTCCCAGACCTCGCTGAAGAGTTCCTGGCAGTTTCTATAGTCATAGGCATAATGGTTTTCAATATGTAACTTGATATTAGACCTTTCAAATTTCGGAATAACCTTGCCAAGTACCTGCACGGTACGTTTTATGCCTTCCTTCCGGTCAGGATACGAACCCCCGTGTATGACCAGCCCTTTTACCCCGGCTTTTTCCGAAACACCCTTCCAGTACAGCAACTTCTCGCACGCAACATCCACGCCCAGGGCAGCAATATTCTCCCATATATGTGCGGAGACCTGAATCCCGTATTTTTCTCGCAGGGAGGGAATGTCCTTCAGGTTTTCTCTTGTACAGTGCGGATGTGCAAAACTGTCATTTAAAGAAACCTCCACTCCGTCAAGCCCCAATTCGCCGGATGCACGTTGAAAACACTCCTCTATCGTATCCCACGGAAAATGCAAAGCACTTATAATTGTCATATAATGATATTAAACCAGACTTTCCGGTATTCCCGTTCTGTAAACCTTTTGTTCACGATTTTTAAACATTCAATTCCTGTCCATAACGGTTCATTTAAAAAGACAGGGGTTTGCCCCTGGAAAAGTAACCTCTGCTGGTAATTTTTATGCCCGGTTTGCCGGTTATTTCTCCCGCAACCTTTGCCCTGATTTTATGCTTTGATGCTATGGCAACAACCTTCTCCGGCCTGTCAGTCACCAGAAGCATACCCTGTCCCATATTCCATGTCCTGTATGCCTCTTTATCTTCAACCCCTCCGAGTTTCTGACAGTAAAGCATCAGTTCGCAGGGATAAAACGGATTTGAGATTTCTGCGCCGACTTTCCTTTCTTCAAGCATGCGTCCCATCTTGCCGGGTATGCCGCCTCCGGTAATATGAACAACGGACGAGACATAATCAAACATCTCCAGCACAGTTCTTGTATATATTCTGGAAGGAGTCAGTGCCCGCTCTCCGAGAGTCTTTCGGCCGATTTTTTCCCTGTGCCATTCAGAACCATACCTCTTTTCCATTATCTTGCGCACCAGTGAGATGCCATTTGAGCGGAACCCCCTTTCCTCCAGTGCAATTATGGCACTCCCTTTTTTGATTCTGCCTCTGGTAAGGTCTTTCCTAAAAATACTGAGCACCGTCCCGCCCCAGTTGTAACTGTTACTGCTGTAGCCTCCAACCCGTTTACCCAGTTCTGCTATCTCTCCGGAGACCACGGCAACGCCTGCCTCCCTTGCCGCCTCAACCATCCCCTCTGCCAGTTCTTTGATTGTCTCCTCCTTAAGAGTGTTAACGTCAAGGATGTTTGATATGGCGACAGGTTCGGCTCCGTACCTGACTGCATCGTCGCAGAGCATCGCAAAAAGGTCGTAAGCCATCGTGTTGTGTTTACCAGTCCTTTCAGCGAATTCAACCTTGGTGCCGATACCATCGCTGTTGAGCAAAATCTTCAGTCCACCGAGGGAGACGGTTATTATCCTGTGCAGTCCCTTCTTCTCCAGCACATTTACCGCTCCGCTTCTGCCTTTCCTGTTGGGAAAAGTCCTGTCAGCCGCGGCTGACATAATCTTTGAGCAGACATCCCCGAGAGCAATATCCACTCCCGCCTTCCCGTACGTAGTCATATCTCCATTCCTTTCCTGTGCTTCGTTTTCAAATGTAAAGAACTATTAGAAACAGCACACCGGCACATAAACCTCAAACACTTAGTTTTGTCTGTCCTGTAACGTCTTGCGAGAACTGGTTTTCTTCACCTGAACAGTCTCTCATTTATTGCCATTCCAGTATTTTTTCAGTTCAGCAGGAGGGATGTCAAAAATCCCCCTGCCTTTCACTGCCCCTTTGAAACGACCATCAGGGGTTGTCCTCCCCAGCGGTATCAACTGGACACCGTATTTCTTGTATATAGTCTTGAGGTTTAAAACATCATCAGGAGCAACCTCAAGAACATACCCGGGCGATTCGCTGAAGAGGAAATAGTCTTCCCGCAGACTCCCTGCTGTTCCAATGTCAATCTCAATACCTATCTTCTTCTTACATACCATCATCAACATCCTTACCAGAGCACCAACAAGCCCCCCGTTTTCAATAACGGCGGAAGATTTAAGCAGGGATTTTTCAGCGGATTTTAGGACTGCATACTCAAGACTACCTGCCTCTGCAGGTGAAATGGAGGGAAGGTTCCTGCCTGTTTTTCCGTAGAGAAGCGCATACTCCGAACCCTTAAACTCATGCTTCCTCTTTCCAGCAAGGAGTATAAGATTTCCGCTGCCTTTGAGTCCTGTTGTTACGGTCTTCTGGCAGTCTTTCATCCAGCCGAAGACCGCCGGGACCATAGAAGGGTCCACGGGCTCCTCTTTGCCTTTGCTGATATAGGTGTTTTTAAGGGAGACGTTTCCTGCAACCACAGCAACAGACTGCTTCTCCCCGTAGAGTGGAATCCTGCATGCCCTGTTCAGACCGTCTATCCCTTTTGCAAAGCAGTAGTAGTGCTCCGGGTTTTCAGGGTTGCCGTAGTTGCACCCGTCTGCTACCGCCACTGGCTTTAGACCCGCCGCCGCAAGTTTAAGACGCGCAATGACCGTTGCGAGGTACGCCTGCGCCTCTGCCGAGCCGTTTCTTCCCTGTAAGGACTTCCCGCCGAAGACAAGTGCCACGCCGATACGTTTGTTTCTGGCAGTTGTCTTTTCGTTCTTTAATGGTGCTATAACGCAGACATCGGTCTCTTCCGGGGTTGTAATAATGTGGGCATATTTTTTGTCTTTCAACATACGGAATACGTCCGCCTTTGAATAAACGTTCCTTGAAGAGACCACCTTCAAAATCTCATCCCTCAGTGATTTCGGTTTTGCTATGCTGAACAACGTTTCCTTCGCCGCAGGTTTCTTTGAGACTGGCTTGTATACCGGTGCACCGGTTATGAGACGTACGGGGATGTCGCAGTAAATTGTTTCCCTGTCTTTCATAATAAATCTGTCATCTTTTATAACCTCCCCTATCACAGCAACCCTGCCGCCGTACCTCTTAAATTTTCTGTCGTTCTGGAAGTATTTCAAAATAACCTCTGCAGCCCTGTCTGATGCGATGAGCATATTCCTCTCCTGGTCCTCTCCTACGGCAAGAGCAAGAGGATGTACTCTCAACCCCTTCGGTACAGGGACCCGGTCGGTATGTATCTCAATGCCATAGCCCCTTTCTGATACCTGTTCTGCGGTTGAGCATGTCAGTCCGGCTGCCCCCATATCCTTCATTGATACCTGAGAAAGAAGCCCTTTTCGTTTCAGTGCGCCTTTCAGTCTTTCAAAGACATCAAAGGTGGCTTTTTCCAGAAGGGGATTTGAACCGAACTCTATCTCTTTCCTCTTACCCGCCTCAAACGCCTGCGAGGCAAAAGATGCCCCGCCAACAGCAGCGCCGGCTGTAGGTTTTCCCACGTAAATCAGTTTGTAGCCGACAGACTTTTCCGAAACGATGTTGGGAATCAGGTCTTCTTTTTTTACAATACCGAGAGCCGTGACGTTCATCAGACAGTTGTGTCTGAATGACTCCCCATAATAAAGGTCAAGACCTATCAGCGGTATACCCATTGCACTGCAGTAAGAAGCGGCGCCTTTCATTGAGCCGGAAAGTATGTCTTTTGAGTCAGGGCCTGCCTTCGGCCCGTAACGCAGGGAAGCCCCCACACCAAGGTTTTTCGCACCCATTGCAAAGACATCCCGCAGGATGCCCCCTGCTCCTGTTGCAGCACCGTCAAACGGGTTTATAAGGGTGGGATGGTTGTGTGATTCTATCTTAAAGACCACACAGTATCCACTGTTTCCCAGTTTTACTGCACCGGCATCGCTCTTCTTACTCTTAAAGACATAACTGTTGTCCCGGATAAGTTGACGCAGTTTGTACTTTGAATGTTTGTAAGAACAGTGGTCTGACCACAAACTGTCCATTATGTATGCCTCGGTTATGCTCAGGGGTTTACCTGCCCGCTTCTGAACAGTGCGGAATTCTTCAAGGGTAAGCCCCCAGCTGTTTTCCCTGCATATCTTCTCAAATTCTTTCAGACTCATCCCCGCAAAATCAAATCCTTTCTCCTCTTCCATAGTTCCTCTCCTATGTACGCCGGTTCAGGGGGAAAACTGGATTTCCCAGAGTTTGTAATAG
>CAYORP010000248.1:0-6114 GCA_964406415.1 uncultured bacterium | reverse complement strand
AGGTTTTTCAAAACGAAGTTGTACCAGTTCTCAGCACTGAGCAACCCGAATTTTATTAAAAGATACCCAAATGGTGAACCGGTTTTTTCTTTTTCGTTGACGATAATATCAAACTGCTCTATGTGCAGTTTTTCTTTCTCAACCAGTAGTTTTATCAATTCTCCACGGTTCATAAGATTTCTTCCATAATCCTTATCAGTTCTGCCCCGGACATTGCCCCCAGTTTTTTTTGGTGTATATTGCCCTTTCTGTCTATTATAAAGGTTGTGGGAACAGCCCTTATTCCCCCGTACATGGCTTCTACTATTCCGTCGCTCATGCATATAGGATAGGCAATTTTATATTCTTCAGATATTTTTTTAATCTCCTGAGGGCTGCTGTTGACAGCAATTCCTATTATTTCAACTCCCTTTTTGTGATAGTTCTTGTAAAACCTGACGAAATCTGGAATCTCAACAAGGCAGGGTGGGCACCTTGTAGCCCAGAAGTTGATAATAACAACCTTTCCCTTATAATCAGAAAGTTGAATTGTTTTCCCCTCCATATCCCTGAGCATAAAATTAGGAGCTGTAGGAGGTTTTGCTTTTATACAGGCGGAAAAAATAAAAACGAGACCCATAAGAATAACAAGAATTTTTCTCATTCCCCTCCTCTCCCATTCCATACCTGATTTAGAATGGGGTTAGACTTTTTACCATGCAGGTTATATAATACATTATAAATTACAAATGGAAACAACTCAAAATTATTCTCTGGCATTCAGTTTTATAGGAGGCATATTATCTTTCATCAGCCCCTGTATATTGCCTTTGATACCTGCATATCTTTCATATATAACCGGTGTTTCAATTGAAAACATCAGGACCGGGGAGCACTATAAAAAGAATCTGTTGCTTTCTTTCGTTTTCATTCTCGGATTTACTCTGGTATTTACAATACTCGGAGCGTCAGCAACATGGCTTGGCAAACAACTCCTTATGAAACTGAATGCCGTGCGGATAATAGGTGCTGTTGTTATTATTCTTTTCGGTTTACATCTTACCGGTATTCTTAAAATCAAACCTCTGTATAAACAGAAGAAGATGCAACTCGGCAGGATTACCAGCGGCTACACAGGGGCTTTTATAATAGGTATAGTCTTTGCTTTCGGATGGACGCCCTGTGTCGGACCTGTCCTTGCAACAATCCTCATTATGGCGTCAACTGAAGAATCCTTATTCAGGGGTATCCTGCTGCTTCTCTTTTATTCCTTTGGCATAGGGCTCCCCTTTATCATTACGACAGCCGCTCTGAATAAGATGCTGGTCGTTTTCACACGCATAAGGAAGCACTACAGGAAAATAGAAATATCAACAGGGCTTTTACTTGTTTTTATTGGTATTCTTCTACTCCTGAACAAATTCCATGTTTTTATAAGCATTTGAAAGGCATTTTTTATCACAAAAAACGTCCGATGGTATCCAGAAAATCTTTCTTGATTTTTTCTAAGGATTCCGGGTTTTCGGCTTCCACGCGTACCACAAGTGCAGGTTGGGTATTTGATGCACGTACAAGTGCCCACCCGTAAGGAAGGAAGACCTTAACTCCGTCAATATCTGAGGTTTTGTTGCCTTTTTCCACAAATAGTTTTTTCAGGGTTTCCACAACATCAAATTTTTTTTCATCAGGGACTTCTAACCTTATCTCCGGTGTTGAGTAGTATCTGTTGACCCCATCCAAGAGAGATGATGTCTTTTTGCCTGTGTTGTCCATTATCTGCAGCAGTCTCAGGGAGGCATATGTTGCATCGTCAAATCCATAGTAGTTATCGGCGAAGTAGAGGTGTCCTGAAAGTTCCCCTGCAAGCGGTGCTTTTTCTTCATGCATCTTGCTTTCTATGAGAGAGTGGCCTGTCTTCCACATTATAGGTATTCCACCATATTTTTTAATCTCCTCTTCCAGCGCCTTACTGCACTTGACGTCAAAAATTATCTTTGCCCCCGGTGTTTTTTTTAAGATTTCACGTGCATAGATGGCCAACAGCATATCTCCCCACAGGATATTACCTTTCTCGTCAATTACTCCCAGGCGGTCTCCGTCTCCATCGTAACCCAGCCCTATGTCAAGTTTGTTGTCTATGACTGTTTTTATCAGGTCCTTGAGGTTTTCAGGAACGACAGGGTCAGGGAGATGGTTTGGAAAGGATGGGTCGCTGCTGGTATAGAGAGGGGTATAGTCAATGCCGATTTTTTCAAAAAGAGGAACAATGGTCGGTCCGAGAGTTCCGTTTCCTGTATCAATAGCAACCTTCATCTTTGTTTTGAAATTGAAATTCTCAAGCATAAAACCTGAATAGTCCACCACCGCGTCTTTTTCTGTATATTGTCCGCTTCCCGTTTCAAAGTCTTCTTTTTCTATCAGGTCTGCTATCCTTTGTATTTCACCTCCGTACAGACTTTTATTCCCGATGACCATCTTGAAGCCATTGAATTCTGGTGGGTTGTGACTGGCAGTGACAGCCACTCCGGCATCAAACCCGTTTTTGTGCAGAGTAAAATATAAAACAGGGGTAGGTACTATCCCTGTATCTGTTACATTACAGCCAGTCTTTAAAATACCCTTAACTAATTTATCTTTTATTTCAGGTGTAGTAAGTCTGTTGTCCCCGCCGATGCACACGTTTTTCTTCCCCGAGCGTCTTACAATACTTCCAAAACTCATTCCCAGATAATAAGGCAGGCTGTCTCGAAGGTCTTCTTCATATACTCCACGGATGTCATATTCTCTGAATATCTTTCTGTTAATCTCCATTTTATTTATTATACCGTATAACGAATAATTGACAAAACTGCTCTGATAGAGGTATAATGTTTTTGATGAAAAAAGGGATGGCGCTACTGGAAATTCTGGTAGGGTTAGTGATAATATCTTTTCTTGTGTTATTGTCTTTGCGTCTGGTCGGCTTTATAACTCAGAAGGCAAAGGTTGTGAGTGCCAAGGCTCAGATAGCACAACTGGCTTTTTTACTTGAAACCGTCAAGGATGACACAGGGTATTACCCGGCCTTTCTTCAGAACCTTACTCTGAAAACACCACCCCATCTGCATGAGAAGGGGTGGGACGGTTTTTATACAGGCACGGTTCCCCTTGACCCGTGGGGGACTCCTTATTTTTATGAGATACCTCCCACAACCCTGTTTAATTCACCTGAGTTACCGAGGGAATACGGTAAGCCTGTTACCTATTATTATACAATAGAGACCAATCCGGGCAGTGCGGTTTTGCGCATTGAAAACTATGGTGTAACAGCGTGTAATTTATACCTGAACGGGGTTGAGGTGGTTCGCGAAAACGAATTTAAGAAGAACCCTAAACCGCAGATAATAGAAAAAAACATTACCTTGCTTGAAGCCAACGAAATTTCAGCGAGAGTAAGAAGTAAACCTAGCGAATTTCTTATCTTCAATATCTCTGCCAGTAATGTCCCTACAGACAAATATTTCTTACTGGGCAGTTACGGAAAGGATAAGACAGGGGGTGGCGAGAGATTTGAACAGGATATTATCTGGCGTTCTGATAGTTACCCTAATTTTCAGTGAGATATTCTCTCATCCTGTCCTCTTCCCTTGGGGAGAGAAATAAAAGGTGAGGGATTAAAGGAGTTATTATGGCTACTCAAAAGAAAAAATTCAGGAGGAAAAACTATCTTATCAACAAACCGCTGCAGTTTGTATATTCAGGCATTACAGTATATCTCCTTCTTATAGGGATTATAATTGTTGGTATAGCAACCTACTACATAACGCTTAACACCATACTGACCCAGCTTGAAGCCCAGGGCGGTTTGGTTCAGGCTTATGAAATAGTCAGGAGCATAAATGGTCTTCTGGCACAGCGTATCGGGATTTTGTTCTTAATAGTGATGGTCGTTGCTTTTGTACTTGCTGTATTTTATCTTCACCGTATAGCAGGGCCGGTTTACAGAATAGAAAAGACGCTTAACGAAATAGCAGAAGGCAAAAAGGTTGAACCCGTACATTTGAGGAAAAAGGATTTTTTCAAGTCTCTTGCTGAAGCACTGAACAGGGTAATAGGTATTGTACAGAAAACTGAAGACACCAGATAATTGTTTGAAAGTTTGTAAATCCTCACTGAACACCATAAGGCAGAAGGGGAGGATTGAAGTGCGAGTGCGGAAGGGCAGTAATAAGACAAGGTGAAAAGCGCAAGCGTTCGGACGATTACCTTACTCGGAGTTGTCTGAACCCTCCGAAGACCTGAAGTAGGAGGGTGAGTTCTCCGAGAGGACGATTTCACCGTAGTTCTTATCTGCACTGAAGCCCAGGGCGAAGCCTGTTTCCGAGCAATGAAATTACTGCCCTTTTGCCCTGTTAATTACGACGTGGTTCACGGAATACTTACGAAAGTTTGCATTTATTCTGAAAATAGTTAAGTGATGTCTATACCTCTGCCCAGAGTTTTTCAAGGTTATAGTACGCCCTCGTTTCAGATGTAAATATGTGTACTATCACTTCCATATAATCCATCAGTATCCACTTGCCTGTTTTGACGCCGTCCACGGAAACAGGTGTCTCTTTGAACTCCTCAAGAAGTGAATCGGCAAGTGCTTTTGTGTGGATAGGAGAGGTTCCTGATACAATGATGAAATAATCGGTAATCCATGTTTGCCTGCCAACGTAAAGCATCTGTAAGTCTTCTGCTTTTTTGTTTTCCAGTATCTCCGCTATCTTTTTCAGTTTAGTATTAATGATGTTCATCTCCCGTATACTGTTTATCTTATTTTACTGTATTATTCCCCTGTGGTAAAGATTTACAAGAAATATTTTTTGATTTTTTTCATCTGGTATATAATGAGACTGAAAGAACTTGACAGATAAAAAAATAACAGGTAGTATGTAATTAATCAATTTTTGTAATCGTTACAATACGCCTGATAGTTATTAAAATATGTAAGACATAATACCTGTGGAACAAGAAAATAACAAATACTTCTCACCGCCTTTTGAAAAGGGGATAGTGAGGATTCAGGAGGATAAAGAATGGCTATTCTATCAACAGAGCAGGTTCTTGAGAGGATGAGAAGAACAAGACTGTTGAATGTAGTGCCGGAGAATCTTGAACTTAACTGTGAAGGGGACAGGGTCAGCCACTCCCCTGATGAAAATTTTGAAGAGGTTTATTTTAGAAACCTGGATGAAGCGTTCGGGCTGAAGATAGTAGAGGTATCGGTGGATAGAATGAATGAAGAGAGAGAAAAAACTGACAGAAAAAAAGCAGAAAAGATAGCGGATATGTGGATAAATGAAGCCAAAGAGGTAAGATGGCAGGAGATTGGAAAAGAACAGATAATAATGTCTGCCCGGTTGTATCTTGCTACTGTGAAGATGATGGAAGAAAACATCTGTGATGCGGTAACTATGTCAATAGGACCTGTCCTTAAGATAGGTAAGATGCCCGTAAGGCCCCCTCTGGCAGAGATGGAACTTGCCAAGAGTAACATAGTGACCAGTTGCGAGTCTCTGATAGATTGTCTGAGCACACAACTGTTAGGATTTTATATTTCGGGCAGACTGAGTTTTGTAGGGGATGTTTTGAGCGCACACTGGCTCAAAAGGGAACCTGTTGAAGGAACATTTGCTGTCGGCCATTGTTATGCCCCGATTAATCCCTATGGAGATGACAGGAAGGTTCCCTATATTATCCGAAACCATGCAATAACACCCTCTACGGTCGGAATACTGGTAGAACTACCATTGGATGAAACCGTTACTGTTGCCAAGGTGAACGTATATGGCAGGAGGATTTCCGTTTTCACCGGCAGGAGCGTTGACGGCAGGTCTTTGTATGAGAACTTTGACGATATAGCCTGCAGAACAAAGGTTGTTGTTAAAACTGACAGTGAGAAGCCGATGAAAAATTATAAGAGAGAGACATTCGGCGTTCACAGGGTGGTATTTTTTGCTGACATCAGGCAGGAAATCAAGGACCTTGCTGCATCTATCGGATTTGAGGTTGTAGAAGAGGATGTATAAGGACTAGTGTGCTGTCCCTAACAGACCTTTACATTAGGAAACGAGACACAGCACACTGAGGGAGAGTGAGGGAGGTACTACC
>CAYORP010000247.1:0-3957 GCA_964406415.1 uncultured bacterium | reverse complement strand
CCAAGGGGAGAGGATTAAGGTGAGGGGGATATGGAGGTAAATAATGGGCATAAAGGTAGGATTTATCGGAACAGGCAGGATTTACAGAACGCACCTGGCTGCACTCAGAAAGATTGAAGGGATTGAGATTACCAGCGTATGTGATATTATCCCGGAGGTCGTCGAAAAAGCGGCAAAAGAAATTTCTGCAAAATCGTATCTTGATTACAGAGAAATGCTTGACAAAGAAAAACTGGATGCGGTCTGGATATGCACGCCTGCAAACATCCATACTGAAAATGTCCTTTATTGTATTGACAAAAAGGTCCCGTTTTTCCTTGAGAAGCCAGCAGCAATGACTGAAAAAGAAGGTGACAAGGTAGCAAGCAAAATAAGAGAAACAAAGATATACCATTCAGTTGGATATAAAATAAGATACAGCCCTGCCATTGAAAAACTTAAGGAGCTGCTTGCTTCAGAACAGGTAATCTTTCCTGCAGCGGAGTACTTCTGGACAATTCCGCTGGTAGACAGCATAAAGAGTAAAGAGAATGCAGGAGGACAGATTGTTGACCAGGCAACCCACCTGATAGACCTGTTCAGATACGTTGTAGGAGAAATAAAATCTGTCTATACAGGCAGGTCCAGAGGATTTTTCCCTGAAGAAAAATTATACACTGGTGATGATGCGAGCAGTACAGTTTTTGAGTTTGAAAGCGGGATTTCAGGAAGTTTATTATGCACCTATGCTCTTTTCCCGGAAATCACACAATACTTTCCGCCGAGAATAGAAATTATCTGTAAGAAAAAACTTATAGATTATACCCTGGAACACAAATTCAGAGTTATAACCAGAGAAAAAGAAGAGAAGTTTGAATACGAAGCAAATAGTTTCTATCTGGAAGATAAATCGTTTATTGAAGGGTTAAGGAGCAGAAATTCTTCTGCAATAAGGTCATCCTACGAAGATGCACTTAAGACCTTAAAGGTGTGTCTCGCTGCAAACAGGTCAATGGAGACCGGCAGTAAAATTACCCTTTGATAAAAAACACTTTAAAAATTATTTTTAAACTTTTTTATTTCACTGAAGGTGTCAGGGTTTTCTATCTCTTTGATTTGTTGATAGAGAGCCTTTTCCTGTCTTGAAAGTCTATCAGGAACAACAACCCTTATCCTGACCAGCTGGTCACCCTTACCGAAGCGGTTTATATTTGGCATACCCAGGTTTTTCAGCCTCAGGATACTGCCAGTTTGTGTACCTGGAGGTATCCTCATCTCAACCTTGCCAGTAAGGGTGGGAACCTCTATCTCATCTCCGAGTATCGCCTGGGTGCTTGTAACAGGAACCTCACAAAAAATATCAGAATCTCTTCTTTCAAAAAATGGGTCTTTTTCAATAAATATCGTTATATACAGGTCCCCCCTTATCCCTCCTGAGATACCCGCATCTCCCTGTTCTTTAAGTCTCAAACTACTTCCATGTTCAATGCCTGCAGGCACATTTACAGCAATCCTGTGCATATTTGTTCTCACCCTGCCTGTACCCCGACAGTTGGAACATGGGTCGGAAATAACAGTACCCTCACCACGACACCTAGGACAGGTCTGTGCAACCGTAAAGAACCCCTGATTCCTCACAACCTGCCCTCTTCCCTTACAGACAGGACAGGTCTCTCTTCCTTTTTTACCAGACCTGCTTCCTGTTCCTTTACAAACAGGACATTCATCATACCTGGAAATATTAATATGTTTTTCAACACCTTTCGCTGCTTCCCTCAGGGATACATACATCCTGTATTCAAGGTCTGAACCTCTTGTCTGCCTGCTTCTTGTCGCCGTACCCCTGCCGTAACCCGACCTATCAAAAACATCAGAGAAAAAATCCCCAAATATATCACCAAAAATATCTGAGAAATCCATCTGAACCCTTGAAAAATCCTGCGTCCAATCAAAACCCTGCGGGCCAAAGCCTGCGTGTCCATACTGGTCATAAATCTTCCTTTTTTCTGGGTCGCTTAAAACCTCGTACGCTTCGGTTATCTCCTTAAACTTTTCTTCTGCTTCTTTGTTATCAGGATTCCTGTCAGGATGGTACTTAAGAGCCAGTCCTCTGTATGCCTTTTTAATCGCATCTATGGATGAATCCTTTCCTACTCCGAGCACCTCATAGTAATCTCTTTTCTCGTCCATTTTCCTCAATTCTGTTGAATGAAATGCAACTGTTTATTGTACCATCTCAGACAAAAAAAAAGCAAGGGTTCAGCCCTTGCTTTTTTTTCAATCTGTTTCAACAGACTAAGTTCACCAGAGAGTAAACCGACAACGATGCCAACGCCGATATCTGGATGAAATCAATCTGTTTGGAGGTATTCGAGTCTCGTCTGTTTACTCCTTAGAAAGGAGGTGATCCAGCCGCACCTTCCGGTACGGCTGCCTTGTTACGACTTTGCCCTCCTTACCGAACGTACCTTAGTTACTTTAAAAGCATTTTCAGGTACCACCGATTCAGTTGGCATGACGGGCGGTGTGTACAAGGCCCGAGAACGTATTCACCGCGGCCTGGCTGATCCGCGATTACTACCGATTCCAACTTCATGCAGGCAGGTTGCAGCCTGCAATCCGGACTGGGACTGGCTTTCTGGGATTTGCTCCACCTTGCGGATTTGCTTCCCTCTGTACCAGCCATTGTAACACGTGTGTAGCCCTGCACATAAGGGGCGTGCTGACTTGACGTCATCCCCACCTTCCTCCGTGTTAACCACGGCAGTCCCCGTAGAGTGCTGCCTTTAAAGGCGAGTAACTACGGGCAAGGGTTGCGCTCGTTCAAGGACTTAACCCAACACCTCACGGCACGAGCTGACGACAGCCATGCACCACCTGTCTACCCTCCACGATTGCTCGTGGTCGTCGCCCTTTCGGGTTCCTACCAGGTAGATGTCAAGCCCAGGTAAGGTTCTTCGCGTATCATCGAATTAAACCACATGTTCCACCGGTTGTGCGGGCCCCCGTCAATTCCTTTGGGTTTCAGTCTTGCGACCGTAGTCCCCAGGTGGGGTGCTTAACGTGTTAACTTCGGCACCGATCCGTTTTACCAGACCGACACCCAGCACCCATCGTTTACGGTGTGGACTACCGGGGTATCTAATCCCGATCGCTCCCCACACTTTCGTCCCTAAGCGTCAGTTTCAGAGTAGAAAACCGCCTTCGCTACTGGTGTTCCTGCCAATATCTACGCATTCCACCGCTACACTGGCAGTTCCGTTTTCCCCCTCTAAACTCAAAGTTAAGCAGTTTCAGTTCCAATTCTCTGGTTGAGCCAGAGTATTTCAAAACTGACATACCTAACCGCCTGCGGACCCTTTACACCCAATAAATCCGGGTAACGCTTGCCCCTTCCGTATTACCGCGGCTGCTGGCACGGAATTAGCCGGGGCTTCCTTTAACGGTACCGTCATCCGTATAAACGGAATTCTTCCCGTTTGACAGAGTTTTACGACCCGAAGGCCTTCATCACTCACGCGGCGTCGCTGGATCACCCTTGCGGGCATTGTCCAATATTCCTCACTGCTGCCTCCCGTAGGAGTCGGGGCCGTATCTCAATCCCCATGTGGCTGGTCGTCCTCTAAGACCAGCTACCCGTCTTCGTCTTGGTAGGCCATTACCCCACCAACTAACTGATAGGACTCAAGCCCATCCCTCGGCAACCTGTTTTGCAACAGGCCTTTGCTTTTCCAATGAACCCACTGAAAAAGATTATCCGGCATTAGTCCGCCTTTCAGCGAATTATTCCGGTCCAAGGGGGAGGTTACTTAAGTGTTACTCACCCGTCCGCCGCTTTCCCCCAGAAAATTCTATCCGAAAATAAAATCTCCCGAGTTCGTCGCTCGACTTGCATGTGTTAGGCACGCCGCCAGCGTTCACCCTGAGCCAGGATCAAACCCTCAGAGAAATTTTGAGACCCGAATACCTCCAAATTGA
>CAYORP010000246.1:0-15100 GCA_964406415.1 uncultured bacterium | reverse complement strand
CCTCCTCCTTCCCCCCCCCCCCCCCCCCCCCCCCTCCCCCCCCCCGGGGGGGGGGGGGGGGAGGGTGAGGGGGGTATTTATTCTCCCCCTTTGGGAAAGGGGTCTTCTGGACTGCAACTGCGTCTCTCATTATCCGAATACTATCAAGTATTCGGACTGCTGAGTTCCTTGTTTCGCTCCATAATACCCCTTACAGGTTGCCAATTAATTTATTGCGTCTGTATTAGATACTGTTCAACAATTTTTCAAGGAACTGCTTTGATTCGAGAATATCTTCTGTGTTTTTGTGATGCATTTCAATAGTGAGAAAACCTCGGTATCCCGTATCTTTGAGTGCCTTTATATAGGTCCTGTAGTCAACCTCTCCTTTGTCCGCGGGGACATCCTTAATCTTCCGCAGGGCAGTGCCTTCCCTGTAACCCCCCTCTTTGTCAAAAGCGATGTTTTTGGCGTGTGTATGAACTATGTTTGAGCCGAGTCTTTTTACTCCTTCTTCCGGGTTTTTACCTGCCCAGATAATATTTGCAGGGTCATAATTCACCTTCAGAACCCTTGAATTTACCCGATTGGCAAGTTCAATCCAATCGTTATAATCCTTTACAAAACAACTTCCAGATGGTTCAATTGCCAGTAGACCTCCGACTTTTTCTGCATAACTGCAGACTGCTTTCACAATTTCAGTACAGGATTGCCATGCATCTTCTTCCGATGCACCTTCAGGTTTTTCCTTTGTTTCGGCTGTTACTATAAATGCTCCTGTCTCTGCTGCCATGTCTAAACGTTTACGGAACTCCTCAAGGGTTTTCCCCTTCTCTTCAGGTTTTACAAGGTTCGGTCCTCCGCCTATGGCAGAGATAACCAGTCCAAGTTCTAAACTCTGTTTCATAAGTTCTTTTACGTCTGTAATTTTATCAGGCCATATCTGAAATCCGTCAAATCCATTATCGGCTATAAACTGCAGGTTCTCCTCAAGACTGCCGGGCAGGTCTTTTTCACACACCCCTATCTTCATTTGTGAATTCTCCTGTTTCCCCTCACCTTAATCCTCTCCCCCGCATTTTAATTTCCTTCTACCCTCCGGGGAGAAGGTCAGGATGAGGGGGTTATCTGAGTATCTCCTCTACCTCTTTTTTATTTAACGAGTTAAATACAAGCGGCTGTGAGAAATCAGCCATGGATTTCTGCCAGCAGGCTAAAATATCTTCTCCATCCCATAGTGCAGAGACGTACCTGCTGCAGCCAGTTCCCGCGTCTGACCAGAAGAGAGGGAAGTTTTTGCTCAACCTGAACATCTCAGGGAATTTCTCGTCAAAACCCCACGCCAGTCCCCCGATTTCCTCACAGGAATATCCCCTCGGTCTCTGCACCCCTTTTTCAGACTGCGGGTGCTCTCTTACGCACTCTGCGCCATCGTAAAAATAGAGTGAAACAGACGGCAGGTCGGCAAAGATACCTATCTTAGGGACAGGCAGACGGCAGGTCAGTCTTGATACTGCTATATCCCAGGTATATCCTCTCGGCAGGATGTCTTCACTGACTGATTCTGCTACATCCCCGTTTTTCAGTCTTGCCAGTCCCGTATAACTGCAGTTCCATGAAAAGGGGTGTTTGCAGTAGAGAATATAGGTCTGTCCGTGCATATCAAAAACCACAGGGTCTTTTATGTGCAGTTTTTCTGGTTCTACCGAGGACAAAACGGTTTTAATCTTTGATACGTCAAGACCTTCAAGGGTTTCTCCTTCAAAAACGTCTATCTCCCAGATACCTGTGCCGGGTTTCTGGTATTTTTCAAAACCCTGCGGATAGGATATGTTTTTTTCAGTGGAGACAAACATTTTTACCTTGCCCTCTCCAAAGTAAAGACTTGAACCTTCTATAGAGATAACCTTTTTCCCTGCACAGAGCAGGTCCTGTTTGCGCCATGAAAGGTTTTTTTTAAAAGATATTCCGTTGTCATTGGAAACAAATACTGCAAGTTCCAGCCCTCTCTCCCCGGCGGCCGTTCCGTACCTGCTGTCACCAGCGTTTCTGTATCTGCCTGAAACTACAAGTCTGCCTTTTTTATCCTTAAGGATTTTGCCACCGCCGAACCAGAACCCCTTTTCTCTTTTGTCAGGTTCTACAATGATACGTGCCTTTTTCTGGTCAATAAGAGCCTTCCCAAGTTCCAGCAATCGTTCCTCAATATTATTCATTCTCCTCCTCTTGTTATATCCCCTTTGAAAAGGGGACCCTCTCAATCTCTCCTCCTTTGATAAAGGGGTAAACAGGGGGATTTAGAGTATCTCTTCTATAGATTGCCTTGTCCGGCTTAAAAATTCTTTCTGTTCTGTTTCTGGCAGGTCAACTTCTACGCCCAACCATCCTTTATAGTTTATTTTTCTCAGCAGGGACATTATCCCTTTCCAGTTTAATTCTCCCTTTAGAAGAGGTTTTGCAACAGGTCTTCCGTTTTCATCCCTTGCAAAGTCTTTAAGATGTACCTGGCATATCCTGTTTATGCCGATGTCCTTTATCCAGTCTTCAGGTTCTCCGAGGTTTAAAAAGAAGATGTTGCCCGGGTCAAGATACATTTTTATAAAGGGACTGTTAATCTCGTCAATGAAATGACACCACTCATAAGGGGAAGTCAGAAATCTATTCTCCACGTTTTCCAGCCCGACCGTTATATTTTTCTCTTCTGCCAGCGGGGCAATTCTGCATGCAGTATCTCTGGCATTTTTAAAGAGTCCAAGATATGACTGCCCTTTTTCCCATCGTCCGGGGACAATCAGAAGTACACTGCCACCCATTATCTGCAGACACTCCATAGCGTTTTTCGTTAGGGCAACGGCTCTTTCTCTTTTTCCCGCTATTTCCGAGCCGAACGTCTGCCAGAAAAGGGGACCTCCGCGCATGGAGGGTATCTCCAGACCCACTTTTTCCGCCTCTATTTTCAGCACCTCAGATTCTTTCTGAAAGTTGCCTAAGGATGGCATCCCTTCAGGGTGAAATGTCGGTTCTACACCTTCAAACCCTGCCTCCTTTATAAGGGACAGCATCCTGCCATAGTCATTACTTTTCAGAACCAGAGAAAATGCAGTTTTCATAATGAGTGGTATTATACCTTTTAAAAGGGAATTGTGTTAAATTTTCTGTCTTTTTTAACTATCGGTCTTCTTCTATTATATCAAAACCAGTGAGTTTGGCCAAATCCTTAATTCTTTTTCTGTAGTCGCCATATATTGCTGCTCTGTGTACTCCGTATCTCTGGGGATTAAGATGGTTTTGTATCTTTTCAGCATCAACCTTAGCCACCAGTTTTGTTGCGCATAGTATCGTATGAAGGCTGTTAATCCCCTGTCCGTACACGGAATCAATGGGTATGGCCTCTCCTGTATGGAAGAGGATTATTTTCTCCATAATGTTAACTCTCCATATGGTGACCGGTTCCCCTGCAGGTAAATCTACAAGTACGTCGGCCCCCATCCTGTAATCCCTCAGGTAATAAGGAACCCTGTCATCTCCATGAGGATTAACAGGGGCACCACAGTGAACTATTATACTTGTGTTGTTATACGTATCTAACAGAAGGTCACCATGGAAACTTGGCCTGTCTGAATAATAAAGGCCCAGCATCTGGGCAATTAAAGGTCCTGTATTGGGCTGGTCAGTACATACAACCCCTTGTTTATGAAACTCCATACTCGGCAGACATGCCAGGATTTTTGTCTTCTGCAGGAATGATGAGGTATCGGTCAATATACTGGTAGCATTATACCTGTTTTTGAGTTTGTCAAGTGCCAGATACAGCCTGGCACCTTTCAGAACCTCGTCTTTGTTGGTATCCCCCATACCTTTTGATTCATCAATCCACATCCGGGAAATACTTTCTGCCCTGTTCTTTTCAACCTTTTTAATCTCTTTAGCCACCTCATCGGTGCCTATTATTACTCCCGTTGCTCCAAAGATTTCCTTCAATCTGTCAAGATAAATCTCATTCCATTCTTTATCTGTGGATGTGCTTTCTTTTAACTGAGGATAATAACGCAGTCTTCCATCCGTTACCATCAGTATCTTTGATTCTCTCATCTTTTTCAATGTCTGGATTAACCTGATTTTTTCTACCAGGTCTTCAAACATAGACTCAGCAGCAGATGGTGAAACGACGTTCAGCCTGCATATATCCGCAGTTGTTACCTTTCCCTTTGCCCGATAGAGTTCATACGGGATAGCGTTAAATTCAAAAAGATTGTTCACTGCTATTGTTGGTAATCCGGTCAGTGTCAGTCTGTGGTCACCGCGTACATCCTTGAAGCAAAGTACCCCGTCTATCTTCTTCCCCAGTGCCTTTATCTCTCTAACCGCCGCTTCAAATTTATCAGCGGTGGTCAGTTCCCTTTTAATATAATCACCGAAGGTCGGATTCTTTTTACTCAGGTCTCTGCTGATAAAATCTATGCCTTTACACCTGCCTCTCAATTTTTCCAGAAGGGCTTCGTTGTCCAGAAGAAAACGGGGGGGTTTTGAACCACCCCATCCCCAGCCGGGGGAAAAAAACACCGTGTATATCTTCACATTATTATCTGTACTTCCATCGGTTAAACGAACCATTTTTGTTGTCACTCCTTTCTTATAATCTATTTACCATCTGTAATAATCTGCCGTATGATTTCTTTTATTACCGTAGTCTCACTGCTGAAGGAAAATTGCCTGAGCATTTTTTATTCTGTACACTACAATTCAGGTTTAACCTCAACCCAGCCGTTGTTAAACTTATATGCCGAACGGTACATAGCATCAAGTATGGACTGCGTTTTTCTTCCGTCTCGGCCTGAACAGAGCAGGGAAGCGCCTGTACGGATAGCCGCTGCAAAATTGTCCATGGAATTGAGCCACTCACACTCAGTATGGTCCTGAGGATTATCATCTGTCCATACACCGTTAATGTACCACCTGGTCAGGTTTTTTTCAAATGGGCCGCCACTTGTCTCAAAGAATATCCCGTCTGTCCCTACAATTTCTTTTAGCACAGCCCATGTGGGATGTGGGTAACTGCTTGTTGCGGTGAAGGTGATGACAAACCCGCTTTCATAAAGCCACACGGCGCTCCCGAAGTCCTCCGCCTCTATCTCGTGGTTCTGCGTGTCTATGTAACACCTTACCTTTGAGGGAATACCCAGAGAATAAGCAATCTCATCAATGTGGTGAATGGACTGGTTGGAAAATACGCCTCCGCCGTCCCATCGTTTGGTACCGCGCCATCCGCCGGAAGAGTGAAAATAATCCATTGTACGCAGAATTCTCAATATGCAGGTTCCATTGAGCAGTCTGCCGAGTCTCCCTCTGGCAACTGCCGTCTTTAAAGAATTCGGTCCTGGCATTGTACGAAAACCGAAGTCAACGGCAAGAAGTTTGTTTTTTTTATCCGCCAGTTTAATCATGGCATCACAGGCTTTAATGCTGGCTTCCATGGGTTTGGTTACAATAACGTGTTTCCCCGCTTCTAACGCTTGAAGGGCAATCTCTGCGTGACGCCCGGTTTCAGTTAGCACGAACACTGCTTCCACATCCTTGTTGTCCAGCCACCTTCTGACGTCGGTGGTATAGGGGACGTTGCAGGCCTCACCTGTACGTTTAGCCCTTTCTTCAATCTTGTCACAGACACCTATGAGTCTTGTCCCCGGGGTTTCGGTGATTTCCTTTGCGCGGTTGTGTCCCATTCCAAGTCCAACCACAACAAAACCTACGGGGTTGTCCTGCCATGGGCGCATGACATTCCTGAATGTTTTTGGATTTTCAGAGAAACCACCTGGGGCAGCAGACGGCCAGGCTTTTTTTATAACCTCCACAACCATGTGCGACATCTCCGTATTGTCAACCTTCCCTTCACTTGGATTGTGTGTTTCTGCACTCACAGGTCCCTGAAGTCCTGCATTATCACATATCTGTAGTACCTTATCGTAAGGTATCAGTGACCCTGTATATCCGTCAACGGCGCCCTGGGCTTTTACGTGGACCAATCTGGAACGTTGGGCAAGATTGCGCAGGTATACGTCTTCATCCTTTTCCCTTTTTTTGATGTCGTCCTCCCAGGAGTTATAAACATCCCATGCCAGTCCCCACGCTGGAACATTAACAGCGCCAATAAATGAAAAAACCTCGTCAGTGGTAACCCCACAGTTTTCAAATGCAAGAACGAGTCCTTCCCTTCTGGCAATATCTGCAAGGGGTTCAAACATGTCAAGAACCTTTTGCAGTTCATCGGGTCTCACTGCCAGCTGTCCTGACATCTCTTCAGACGGTTGCCAGAAGTGAAAACTTCTGACAAGTTTGCAGTCAAGAATCTCTGCTGCCTTTACGATATTCTCCATCTTTTTTACTTCGTCTTTTTGTCTTTCCCTGTCAGGGAGATGTACCTTGGCAAGGGATGTCTGCAAACACCCCACCTTCATTCCGAAAGAAGAGATAATCTCTTTCAGTTTATGCAATTCTTCGGGAGATAGCCTCTCAGCCGGTTTCCCGAATGTAAGCCCGCGTAAATCAACGTATTCCAGTCCCCACGATTTTATGATGGGAAGTGCTTCTTTAATATCCAGACCAAGTTCATCAGAAAACACAGATATAAACATGGACTTATCCTCCTCTCTTTGACTTTTTGAAAAATTCTGATATACTTTGGATTATAACCTGTCTTTTTTGCACAATCAAGAAATTTATTAAAAACGAAGATTTGATGTAAGAGGTATCTACTCAGTTACCACCGTCAGGCAAAAGTGATGCGGTTTCCGGTCTCGGAAACCGCCATCCTTTTACCTGTCCAGATCCGTGGTTCACTGAGCTTTTACCGTAAGAGTTATAGACATAAGGAGGATTGAAAATGAATATTGTATTTGTTGTTTTTGATACCTTAAGGAAGGACTGCATAGGTGTTTACGGCGAGCCATTCTGGGGCAAGGTACAAACGCCCAATCTTGACAGGTTTGCAGGAGAATCTCTGATGTTCACAGGTGTTTATCCTGAGGTCTTACCCACAATTCCGGCAAGAAGGTCAATATATACCGGTAAAAGAGTATATCCTTTCCATAGAGGAGAGTTTTCCCTTAAGGGGGATTTTGTCGGTGCGGCTGGGTGGGGTCCTATCCCTGAGGAAGATGACACATTAGCCGAGATTTTACAGGCGAACGGGTACAGAACTGGTCTGATTTCCAGTCTTTATCATCAGTTCAAGCCGTCAAAGAATTACTGGCGCGGTTTTGACCAGTGGACATTTGTAAGAGGCAAGGAGAACGACCCTTACAGAAGTGGTCCTGAACCCACGGAAGAAGAAATAAGACATTACCTTCCTGAGGAGATGGAAACATCCCCTTACAGAAGGGAGTTTATAAAAAGAGTTATCAAAAACATCAGAAACCTGAAACATGAGGAGGATTATCCTGTTGCTCAGGTAATGATGGAATCTGTCAGGTGGCTGGAGGAAAACAGGGATGCGAAGAACTTCTTTCTGATGGTGGAAAGTTTTGACCCGCATGAACCGTGGAATGTACCGGTCCACTACAGAGAGATGTATGATAGTGAAACTACAAGAGAGCAGATACTTTCAGGTTATTCTGATACCAGAGGTTTACCGGATGAACTTTTAAAGAGAACACAGGCAAACTATAGTGGTCTGGTGAGTATGTGCGACAGGTGGTTCGGATATCTTTATGAATCTATTAAAAACATGGGACTGCTAAATGATACCGTTGTTATCGTAACAAGTGACCACGGTCATTCTATCGGAGATAGAAACTATATCGGTAAAAGAGGGTATCCTTCCTCCCCTGATGTTATTGACATTCCACTTTTTATAAAACATCCGAAAGGTGAGGGTGTGGGTAAAAAGAGCGATATCATAGTACAGCACAATGACTATTTCTCGCTGGTTCTCGGGTTTTCCGGGTTAAAGTATGATACAAAAGAAAAGGGTATAGACGGTAAGGATTTCTGGGGCCCTGCCCTTGAGAATAAGTCTTTGCGGCACCATGTAACTATAGGGTGGAGTTCAGGTATTACGTTAATAGAAGGAAACTGGTGGATGAACTGCAGGGCTAACGGAAAGGGTACTTTTCTTTACGATAGGGAGAAAGACCCTGAAATGAAAACCAACATTGCTTCAGATAACCAGGACGTTGTTGACAGGTTGTTCTCGCTGGCAGTAAAAGATGCGGGCGGCAAATTTCCTGATTATATTCTTAAGGGGGCCGAAGAAGCCAAAGATTTTCCGGGATGCAGTGCTATTGCAGCAAAGGTTTCAGGTCTGTGAACAGGGATTATTCTGCCATAATATAGGCGAACATAAGCGGGGCAACTATCGTTGCATCACTTTCTATGACGAACCTTGGTGTGTCAACGCCAAGTTTTCCCCACGTAATTTTTTCATTTGGTACTGCTCCGCTGTAGGAACCGTAAGAGGTGGTACTGTCGGATATCTGGCAGAAATAACCCCACAGTTTACAGGACTTCTCTCCAATATCCTGTCTGAGCAGGGGGACAACACAGATGGGGAAGTCCCCCGCAATGCCGCCTCCAATCTGGAAAAACCCGATGCTGTTTTTTTGCGATGCTTCCATATACCAGTCAATCAGTAAATCCATTGTTTCCATCCCTGATTTTACCGTTGATAGGTCTTTAAGGGTTCCTTTTCGGACACAGGAGACAAAAGTATTTCCCAGTGTGGAATCTTCCCATCCAGGTACGAATATGGGTATATTTTTCTTGCAGGCTGTAACGACCCAGGAATCTTTCGGGTCAATCTGGTAGTATTTTTTAAGACAGCCGCTGTTTATCAACTGATATATAAATTCGTACGGGAGGTATCTCTTACCATCTTTTTCAGCCTTCTGCCAGAACTTTAAAATCTCTTTTTCCACCTTCCTCATCGCTTCTTCCTCAGGTATGCAGGTGTCTGTTACCCTGTTCATCTTCTTTTTGAAAAGAGAGACTTCATCCTTCGGAGAGAGATGACGGTAATGAGGAATACGTACGTAATAATTATGGGCTACGAGGTTAAACAGGTCTTCTTCAAGGTTCGCACCCGTGCAGGTTAACGCGTGTACCTTATCTTTGCGTATCATATCAGACAGGGTTATTCCTAACTCGGCGGTGGACATGGCACCCGCCATGGCTATCATCATTTTCCCGCCACCATTAATGTGTTTAACATATGCTTCGGACGCATCAACAAGCACTGCAGAATTAAAGTGTCTGAAATTGTGTAGGATGAAATCCTTAACCTGTCTGTAATTTTGCTTTTGATTAGACATTTTTCCTCCCCAAATCCCCCTTGAATTCCCCTTTTGCCAAATGGGGATACAGGGGGATTTACTCATTTTATCCCCCTTCCAATTCTTTTCATTCCGGCAGATTTGCTTCTGAGGAGTCCATAAAAATTCTTTGCACAGGAGATTATCAGGTTTTTTTCAGGCATTGTTAAATACCACTTTATTGCCTGTATTATTCTTTCTGGGGTAACAACTTCACCACAAATGCGTCGTGTGTGTCAACACGTGCCGAGAACGCTCTTTGGTAAATGCCCAAGACCTCTCCGTTCCAGAGGTTGATAACCCGGCATGGGCGTTGGTCGTGGAGTCCGAGCGATTCCCATGAAACCGTGATGATATGTTGGTTCGTATGGCCGAGATTGAACAATCCTACTGCGATGGAACCGTCATTAAGAGGCTTGGCATAGATCCTGCCTGGCGGTTTTCCATCTAATTTAGGACCTACGCGGTAGGCCTGACGTCCAAGACTATCCTGATTTACTGCAAGCAGATTGGGGTTCATCAGAAGACTGCTTGTGTGTGAGTTCATATTCCGTATGTCACAACCAATCATCAGGGGAGCTGCCAGCAGGCACCAGAGAGCAAAATGACTTCGGTATTCTGCGTCCGTACAGGTATTTTCTCTTCCCACGTTCCCATTGCCATACATACCCACTACGAGCATGTCCGGATCGTTCCAGTGGCCTGGGCCTGCATAACATTCAAGTCCCTCCTGTCTGTTAAATCCAATATCAAGTATTGACTCCCATGAATCATTTATGTCTCCTGTGGTTCTCCATAGGTGACCACCAACAGACGCCCCCCATTCCCATGGTTTGTTGGTTCCCCATTCGCAGAGGCTGAATACAATGGGACGGCCTGCGTTGCGTAAAGATTGTCCCATTCTGCGATAAAGCATAGGGCCGTCTGTACCAGGGGGGATATAACAATAGTCATACTTCAGGAAGTCAACTCCCCATTCGGCGAATGTTCGGGCATCTTCTTCTTCATAGCCGAAACTGCCAGGTTTGCCTGCACATGTGTGGCTCCCCGCACAGGAATAAATTCCGAACTTGAGAGATTTGCTGTGGACATACTTGGCTAAAGCGGGGATTCCCTCGGGGAATTTTTCCTTATCCCATGTTAGTTTGTTATTCCTGCGTTCATCATCTTCCCATACATCATCAATGACAATGTACTCATATCCTGCGTCCTTCAATCCTGTTTCAATAAAAGCATCTGCAGTTTCTTTAATGAGATCAGCGTTAATTTTTCCACCAAATGTATTCCAACTGTTCCAACCGAGTGGTGGCTTTTGTGCCAGTATGTCTATCTTTTTCATTTTTTGCCTTTTCTCCTCACGTATGACACATCCGTTTTCTATTTATCCTACATAATACCATTAAACAGATATTATTGAAAGCCTGATTAGTATATGTAGAAATAAGCGGAGAGAGCAGGATTCGGCTCCCTCGCCTCCCGATACGGCTCGGGTAGGCCAGCCGCTGAAATTGCTCTTTCTCATCGCAATTTCTGACTTCGCTCCATTCGAATCCTTTTCATAGAAGATTGCTAAGCGGAGAGAGCAGGATTCGAACCTGCGGTACCCGTAAGGGCACAGCCGCTTTCGAGGCGGCCGCTATCGTCCACTCAGCCATCTCTCCCTTCCCCATTCCATCCCCGGCATGGAACGGGGCTAAAGGTAACTTTTCAATACTTCAATGTCATGGGGAAGAACAACCTCAGGTGACCAGGCATTTATATATTCCCCGGAAAGATACCCCGTATATCCGTAATTTTTTAGCAGTCTCACGGCTACGTTATACGGGATTTCGCCTTCACCCATCAGGGATAGTTTGGGTGCTCTGGCCTTATCATACGTACCGTCATGTACGTGGCAGTGTCCAATGATATTCTTTACCTCAGCAAATGCTTCTTCAATGGTCATCAGTTTTGTAAAAGGGTGCATAATGTCCCAGTTGATTCTCACATAAGAACTGTCTGCCATTTTCACCGCAGGAGCCGCAACGTCTGCCCGGGAGAAAAAATCGTGTGTCTCAAGGCAAATGTATACCCTGTTTTTTTCTGCATAAGACTTTAGTTTAGAAAGAGATTCTCCCACTATCTTTATTGCTTCATCAACGGAGATTACTCTGTCTGGCATCCCACCGAAAACGCGCAGGCGGCTGCATCCGATGTCAACGGCAAGGTCAATGAATCTCTTTGTTAATGCAATCTCTTCTGCCCGTTTTTCCTCATCCGTATTACAGTATCTTATTGAAGTGGCGAGACAGGCGCACTCTATGCCGCTTGTCTCAAACCTCTTTTTAATCTCTTTCCTTTCTTCAGTGCTTGCATCCAGTTCTATACCGTGTTTATGTTTTGCCTGAGCCCTCGGTTCTATCCCGTCATACCCGTATTTTTTTGCTATATCCAGCATCTCCTGTAAGGTTGCTTCAGGAGTTGTAAAACTCATAAACGCGAATTTCATTTTTCCACCCCCTTTCCTGTCAAATTTGTGTCTGACCTCATATTTTTTGAATCTATCCGTCTATTATTATACAATGTATTGTGAAAAAATTTAAATGAATGCAGCGGTCCGATTCATCGGACTAAGGGAGTTCAAATGTATTCTCTGGGACTGGATTTTGGGACCAATTCTGTCAGGGCGGTAGTTCTTGACCTTGAAAAAGGCATGGAATTGGCGGATGCAGTGAGTATCTATCCTTCAGGTATTGACGGCATCGTACTTGAGGTAGAAAACCCGCATCTGGCAAGACAGAATCCTTATGACTATCACATCTCAATGGAGAAGGTTATCAGGGAAACAGTGAAGAAGGCTAAGGTCAAGAACAAGAATTTTAACCCGGAAAGGATAACAGGCATAGGTGTTGATACCACCGGCAGTACTCCTTTACCGGTTGATAAAAATCTTCTCCCGCTTTCTTTCCATAAGGAATTTAAGGATAACAAAAATGCAATGGCCTACCTCTGGAAAGACCATACCTCTGCGGATGAAGCCGAAGAGATTACCGCCCTTGCAAGAAGTATCAGGCCGGAGTATCTTGTTAAGATAGGAGGTGTGTATTCTTCCGAATGGTTTTTTTCAAAACTCCTGCATCTTGCGAGAACAAACAGGAAGGTTTTTGATGCAACTGCGAGTTTTGTTGAGCTCTGCGACTACATTCCTGCAATCCTCAGTGGAAGGAGAAGTCCACAAGAGATTATTAGGAGCATATGTGCTGCAGGGCATAAGGCAATGTACAACGAGCAGTGGGGAGGGCTGCCTGACGATGAATTTCTTCATAAACTGGACAGGTCATTCAAAGATATAAGGAAAAAGTTGTATGAAAAGGCATACCCGGCAGGAGAACCTGCAGGTTATTTATGCGAAGAATGGGCTAAAAAAACAGGACTGCCTGTTGGAATTCCTGTGAGTGTTGGGGCTTTTGATGCCCATATGGGTGCGGTTGGTGCAGGGGTTAAGCCGGGAGTACTTGTAAAGGTTATAGGTACGTCTTCCTGCGATATGACCGTTGCTTCTTCCGAAAAGAAACTGCGAGATATTCCCGGTATCTGCGGTGTTGTCCCTCATTCAATCATACCCGGGTTTATCGGTATTGAGGCAGGACAGTCTGCAGTGGGAGATATTTTCAACTGGTTTGTTAAAAAATTCCATCCGGGAGGTGTGAAAAATCCCCACAAGCACTATGAAATTCTTGCTTCAAAGATAATGCCAGGGCAGTCCGGCCTTCTCGCTCTTGATTGGAACAACGGGAACAGGAACATTCTCGTTGACCAGAAATTGACAGGGCTCATTCTCGGGTTTACATTAAATACCCGTCCTGAAGAAGTCTACAGGTCTCTTATTGAGGCAACGGGTTTTGGAGCAAGGACGATAATAGAAAGGGTTGAGGAATACGGGGTGAAAATAAACGAAATAATTGCCACAGGAGGTATTCCAGACAAGAACCCGCTTCTGATGCAGATATATTCCGACATTACCGGCAGGTCTCTGAAGATATCGGCTTCCCAGCAGACCTGTGCTGTTGGTGCAGCTGTTTTCGGCGCAATAGCGGCGGGAAAACAAAAAAGTGGTTTTGCTGATGTATCGGAGGCTCAGAAAAAAGTGTGCAGGTTTAAAAAAATCGTCTATGTGCCTGAGAGTAAAAATAAAAAGATATATGATAAACTTTACGTTCTGTATAGAAACCTTCATGATGTTTTCGGAATGAAATCTGTCAATAAAAATCTTTACCATGTGATGAAGGAACTGCTGAAGATAAAGAATGAGAAATCGTAAATACTTAAAAGTATGAAAGGAGAAAAATGACTACCCTGCATAAAATTAGAGGAAAGGTATGGCAGGCAAACCTGTATCTCTGGCAGAACAGACTTGTTTATGGAACACAGGGGAATGTAAGCGGGATAGACAGGGGAAAAGGGAGGATTTGCATAAAACCGAGTGGAGTTGCCTATGAACATCTCAAAAAAGAGATGATAACCGAGGTTGACCTTAAGGGTGTGCCGGTAGGAAAAGGACATCTCAAGCCTTCTGTTGACACTCCCCACCATGTTTTTCTTTACAAAAACCTGAAAGAGGCAGGGGGAGTTTGCCACACACATTCAAGGTTTATCACGGTTTTTGCAGTTTTGAATATGTCTGTGCCTGTGTTGACTACCTGTCATGCAGATGCCTTCGGCAGGGAAATCCCTGTCAGCAGATATGTTGACAATATTGGTGATAACATAGGTGAAGAAATACTGAGGGTATACCAGAAAACAGGGTGCAGTGCTATAATTCTCGGCAGGCACGGTTTGTTCTCCATTGGTGAAACCCCTGAGAGAAGTGCCTTTTATGCACTGATGGCAGAGTATTGTGCGGAAGTCTCTTATTATGCTATTATGGCAGGGGAAAGTATAGGCAGGAGGGTTCAGCCTATGGCTGATGAAGAAATTCCAAAATGGTATAACCGTTACCATTCCAGTCGCTACGGCCAGTCCAGGTCTCAGTAAACCTTATATTTTGATGTTCTCAAGGTCTGTAATTATAACCTCCATCATTTCTCTGGTTACTCCAGATTGGCATGGTGTTTGAGCATATTTGATATGGTAATCTTTTCTTTCTGCCTGTAGTATTCCACAAGCGTTTCAAGGAAAATAAAAGCCGACTGTTCAAAAAGTGAATTGCCGAACTGTATGGATTTTCTGACCGGGATAATTACCTTATAGTCTGATAATTCTGTGAGAGGATTGTCTTTTTTAGATGTTATGCACAAAACCTTTGCCCCGTTTTTTTTTGCTGTTCTTACAAGTTCCAGAAGTGGTTTTTTATCTCCTGAACAGGAGACTGAAATCAAAAGGTCCCCCTTTTTTATGGCAGGACATATTGTTTCCCCGACAGCGTAGATTTCCAGACCCAGATGCATCAGTCTCATAGCGAAACACCTGCCTATAAGACTGCTTCTGCCGGCACCTGCAACAAAGACCCTGTGAGCTCTTTTTAAAACTAAGGCTGTACCTTGATAATAACTTTCATCAATGCCTTTTACGGTTTCAATCAATTCCTCAATAATCTTGTTTTCCATATCAGTCCGGTGCGGTTTTACACCTGCCTGTCCTGTGATTTATTCTACAACAGGTTTTCAATTATGTAAACCTTTGCCCGGAATCCGGCAATCTTTTTCCAAGCCGGTGAAAAAGACCGGGTAATATTTTTTGCCTTCAAGGTACTAAACTTTTTATGTTGTGTGGTATGTCTAATATATGAGAAAAAAAACAGGGAACTTTTTGAAAAACGTCTGCCGCACATTGCGAGA
>CAYORP010000245.1:0-3239 GCA_964406415.1 uncultured bacterium | reverse complement strand
CTTTGTACGTGGCAATCTCCGAGATTGCGGAGCCTGTTCCGAACCGACGCTCCTTGTCGTTGCGAGCGCTTTTTGCACGGCAATCCCATTGAGATTGCTTCGTCATACAAAGCATTCCTCGCAATGACAAGTGAAGGAATCCCATTCCTCGCAATGACAAGCAGTTAGGTGCATTGACTCTTCTCTTTTCTATATACCAGGTTGTTGGCGCGCATTAAAGACTCAAACGTTCCCGCGTCTGTCCACCAGCCCTTCAGCATCCCGTATGTAAGCATTCCCTTATCTATGTACCTGTTGTTTACATCGGTTATCTCAAGTTCTCCGCGCTCAGAAGGTTTAAGTGTCTTTATTATGTCAAAGGCATAACTGTCATACATATAAATACCGGTCACTGCAAGATTGGACGGAGGAATCTTTGGTTTCTCTATAATTTTAACTATTTTCCCATCTTTTATTTCAGCCACTCCGAACCTTTCGGGACGTTCAACCTCTTTCAAGAGTATTCTTGCACCCCTGTCCTGTTTTGAGAATATCTTTACCTCATCCTTTATACTTTCCTCAATGATATTATCTCCCAGCATAACGACAAACTTTCCGTTCCCGGCAAAATGCTCTGCCAGTGAAAGCGCATCCGCAATGCCCCCCTCCCCTTCCTGGTAGGTATAATTGATATGTTTCAGGCCAAATTCCTTGCCGTTTCCCAGTAGTCTTAAAAAATCACCTGCAGAATTCCCGCCGGTTACAATAAGGATATCTTTTATTCCTGCATCCACAAGGGTCTGTATGGGATAATAAATCATTGGTTTATTGTGGATAGGCAGAAGGTGTTTATTGGTAACCTTGGTCAGCGGGTATAGTCTTGTACCCAGTCCTCCAGCGAGAATAACTCCTTTCATCAGTAGTTCTTCCTTTCCCAGTTGTAGTCAATCTTGTCTGTATCAAAAGGTAGTCTCAATTCATCCGGATTTTTATAGTTATAGGTATTGGTCGTTACATTTACCACAAAAACTTCTTCATTCCCCACGCACTTAAAGCCGTGGTAAATAAGTTTGGGTATGTGAACAAGAATCCGATTATACTCACCCGCAAAGAATTCATTCACGACACCATAGGTTTTACTTTTTTCGCGCAGGTCACAAAGCACTATCTTTGCCATTCCCTTAACCACCACAACATTGTCATCCTGAAATCTGTGGGCATGCCATGCCTTTACAACACCGGGATAAGCCGTCGTTATGTATACCTGACCGAACTTTTCAAAAAGTTCATCGTCGCTTCTCAGTATCTCCATTAAAAAACCCCGCTCATCAGGTATCAGATTCAGTTTTTTTATCTTTACGCCTTCTATTTTTTTCTCCATTTTGGCCCTCCACGAAAATTATACAACCTCCTACGAAAAACTCCAAATTAGATTGACCGTCAAAGAATAAAATATTATTATTAACGTTAAATCTGAAGGAGACAATTATTATGGGAAAGATAGATAAAAAAACTGAACATTTTTTAAAGAATGAAACACAGTTCCATCTCGGTTTTCTTCCCACAGAACAGCCGCATCCTGAAACATCAGGACTGGATAAAATATGCAGAGAAGATATTTCCGCAGGTATAGAGATGCTGTTAAAGGTAGACAGGGACATTCCGCCAAAAGCATCTCAGGTACTGGACTCAGAAGAATTTAAAGAACTCTCTGATTCAATGAAAAAATCACTGGACGAAGGAGGAAAGATTATATTCTCAGGGTGCGGCTCCACAGGACGTTTAAGCATACTCCTTGAGGCATCATGGAGAAAGGCATGCCGTAGATTGAACCTCAAAGAGATAGAAGACAGGGTATTCAGCATTATGACCGGCGGAGACTATGCGCTGATAAGGTCTGTAGAGGCCTTTGAGGACTATGAAAGTTTTGGACGCAGGCAGACACAGGATATGGGGATAGGTACTGCAGATACCTTCATCGGGGTAACCGAAGGCGGCGAAACTTCCTCAGTACTGGGCTCGGCAATGCAGGCGGCAGAGGACGGTGCACGAGTATTCCTTGTCTTCAACAATCCGGCAGAACTCCTGTGTGAAAGGATAGAACGTTCAAGAAAGGTGCTCACCGACCCGCGCGTCACGTCTCTTGACCTGTGTACAGGGCCTATGGCCGTAGCAGGTTCAACAAGAATGCAGGCGGTAACGACAGAACTGCTGGTACTCGGGTATGCCATGGAAAAAACACTTATTTCTTTCTACGGGACAGATGGCGAAAATCCGGTCAAGGCATTTACGGAACTGCTTGACGACCTTACAGAAAAAGACTCTCTTGAAAGACTTGCAGATTTTATTGAGTATGAAGAGGGTATTTACTCACAAGGGGGACTGGTTACATACTTTGCTGACAAAAATCTCCTAAATATATTTACCGATACGACGGAACGCGCACCAACGTTTATGCTGCCGCCTTTCGTAAAATATGACGATAACAACTCAACTCAGTCCTGGGCATTTGTAAAAAATCCTCTGCAACCTACAGGAAAAACATGGGAGCAGGTTCTGGGAAGAAAACCGCGCTGTCTTGAATGGGGAAAACAGGACTATAAACTCTTAGGAGCCTCCGAAAAAATTATCAATAATCCTCCACCTATCAATTTTAGAGAAATCCTGAGGTTTAAGATAGGCAGTGAAAAAGACGAAAAGAGGTTCAGTGGAAAACCCTCGGCCGCCATTGCTGTTCTGTCAGTATCAGATATGTCAGGCGAGATTGAAAAATTCCTTGATAGGTTTAACCTCCACAAAGAAGATTTTTCAGACAGCAGGATATTCTTCATTGGGGAAAAGCCCATCATTCCCGGAATGTTCAACATCCCCTGCCGTATAAAAAAATCACCGATTAACCTGTGGGAACACCTTGCCATAAAGATTGTTATGAATACAGTTTCCACGGTAACGATGGCAAGGATGGGAAGGCTTCAGAGCAACTGGATGTCCTGGGTGGAAACAACAAATAAGAAACTCATTGACAGGGCGACACGCCTGATAGCCGAACTTGCCGGACTCCCTTACGAAGATTCATGCCGCGAACTTTTCACCTCTATATACGAGATAGAAAACACGGAATGGAAAGGGAAACAACCACCCTCCCCTGTCCAGTACACCCTCTCTAGACTGGCATCCAGAGACTCTTCGGGATAAGTAGGCCGCGCCCTCCACAATGCGAACCGGACTGAACTCTCTTTTAAGGCACCTATTCTATGTTT
>CAYORP010000244.1:0-2553 GCA_964406415.1 uncultured bacterium | reverse complement strand
GCTCTTCGCCTTGTCTTACTTCTGTGCTTCCACACTCGCACGTCAACTCTTTCCTTTCCTCTCCGTATCAATAGATTCTTATGTCGGAATTTCAGTTTGTTTCAAAAAAATTGATTCGTTGGCAATTACAAGGTAAAATTACACTGGGATTTTAAAATAAAAATGTTTTCATGTATAAAACCATCATGAACGAAAACATTAAAAAATTTAGAGAAAACATATAATGAAAACAATAAGAAATAGAATCAGCCTTTCTAAAAAAATGCAGGGACAAATAACAATTTATATCATCTTGGGAATTCTTTTTTCAGGTTGTACAGTTTTAATGCGACCAACTGTGCAAATCGGGACAAAATCCAGAAGTCGGTTAACCAAAATACCAAATGAAAAAATTGAACTGGTATATATTCATTTCCCTGAGGGAATGAAACAATTCACGATAAACGCAAAACCTTCTCATCCCTATTCCTTAAGCACTTGGGAAATACCTGTTGGACAGTCCTTATCTAATACCATATTTGATTGTCTGTCTTTCTCTTTCAACAAAACCTTATTATTAGAGACACCTGAAAAATTACAAGATTCACCTCAAGATAGAAACAGTCTTTATATATCTCCAACTTTGAAAAATATTAATTCCGAATTTGAAGTACATCACGGCATTATGGCTTCTAGAGAATCAGCCTTTGCTCCTATGAAATACTTTCATTTGAAAGGTAATATGCCTACACATTTAGTAATAAACAGAAACGGAAAATCAATATCCAGAGAAATAAATTATGAATTTGATGAATGTTTGGAAAGGATTCCTCAAACCACTTGGGAAGTTTTTGATGAAGTAATATCAGAAATAAGCATCAATTATGTTGAATATATTAAAGAAATTTTGAACACTTCCCCGTAATTTACTAATACGACGGATGGAAAATAAAACACCCCCTACCGTAAGAATTGATACTCTTGAAAAAATTGTAAAAGCATTCAAATTCACCCTTTCTGAACTGGTTATTTTTTAAAAACTATCCTATAGCAGGTAGATAATAAATGGAAAAGGTTTAAACGGCAACTGCCTTTTCTCGCTCTACCGGCAGGAGTTTATCAAGGTCTATGTGCTTTGAGGCGGAAAGTATTTCAATGCCAGCAATTTTGCTCTTTTCGTCAAGGTCTATCGTTATGTCTTCGGTAAGATTCTTGCACATAACCTTTTTGGTGTCTTTAAACCGAAGATAAAGCACGTCATATCTGTCATCATAGGTTATTCTCATTTTTCACCCCACTTGCCGTAATAAACATATACGGTAATGATGGTCAGGAAATCATCTTCTATTATATATATTACCTTAACCTTTTTCTCAGGGTAAGGTTTTCCCTGCCATTTTCTGTTATATTTAAAAACCTTCTCTTTTGCCTTTCTGGGGAACCGGGCTTCAACTCCTTTCCCCTCTTTTAAAACCTGCCGTATTTCTTGCAGGTTTGTTCCCCGTTGCATCATTCTTTCCAAAGCATGTTCAATGACATTCTCATTCAACATTTTATTATATTAGCATAAACAAGAAAAAGAATGTAGTTGAAAAATGGACTCAACTCCATTCAGGATAAAAATCAGGTGTCCAATAGGTGTCCATTTGATGTCAAAAAACAGGGGAAAATCGGACAATATCGGGGAACATCAAAAGTGAGTGAATGGCTTGATTATCAAGGGGTACGGTGTCTTTTAAGGAGTTTTTAAAAAGTGGCGGAAAGGCATTAAGAGTGCCCTGCTCTACCACTGAGCTAAGGTGGCTAAGTTTTAACCGTAATATTATACCTTTTATTGCGGGAATTTCAACTGAAAAAACAGGAAGGGTCAGGTGGCGACTGCCTTTTCTCTCTCCACGGGCAGAAGTTTATCAAGGCCTATATGCTTTGAGGCGGAAAGTATTTCAATCTCGGTATTGGTCAACAAATGCTACATGAGTTTCAAAAATTCCTCGCGAGACAAACCTGCTTGTTCAATAATGGCTATTAAGGTTCCTTTAGGAATTTCCTTTTTCTTTGGAATAATTACAAGATTGGTTTTATCTGTGTCTCTTCTATATAGAGCGATGTGACTTCCCTTTCCTCTTTTGGGGGCATAAACAAAGCCGGCCTTTCTCAATATGGCAATAGTCTCACTGGAAGACAGGACAGGCAGTTTCATCACACAGCAACCTCTATGGGAGCACTATATTTTTCGGACAATTGAAATTCCTCATCAACTTCGTCAATAATTTTTAATTCCTTGGCATTTTCAAGATAGAGTTCTACGGCTTCTTTCAGATTCTGGAGGGACTCTTCCACGGTATCTCCGGCACTCGCAACTCCGAGTTCCGGACATTTGGATACATATCCTTCTTTTTCTCTCCATATAACTGAAGTGAACTTATATGTTTTCATTTTTATATCCTCACTTTCAACGTTTCAAATAACATTATACCTCTTTTAGAAAATATTTGTAATGTATTAGATTCAAAAAGTCAAGTTTATTTTAATTGAGTGTAAGTCCTCAGTAAACACTGTATATTTCCCTCTCCC